>DNXU01000540.1 GCA_003505715.1 Cyanobacteria bacterium UBA8803
AACTTTGAGAATTACCGAATTAGGTGCTTGCTTAATTGGAGCTTTAATTATTGATTTAGCATACTAAGTACTGAAGAACCAAGTATGCAAAATCCATGAATAGAAGAAAAGCATTAGTAGATAACTGGATACCAATGGCAGTAGATGCTGGGTGGGAACCTTTATGCGAGCATTGTTTTCGCATCCTCTATGGGTTGCCTTCCGATGTACAAATTGGGTTAGCTTCCTTTATGATGCGTCGTTACTTACCCCTGCTAGAAGTCAGCGATTCTACTCTCAGATGGCTCAACATCCTGTTAGATGATGTTGGCAAATGGGTAGAAGAGTTTGGTAAATCATCTCCCCGGCGAGAGGGTACTTTCAAAAAACCTGGGGAGGGAAGATTCCTGATTGGGTTGTCCGGATTGCTGGATGCCTATTACTGCCGAGACGATCCCTTTACTCTCACCCATAGTGTTATCTATGCGGCGATATCTTCTATTGAAGCTCGCCGCATTACCATTTGGGCTGCCGACGATCCTGAAGCCGTAGAGATGTGGAATAATAAAATCTGTCCTCGCGAACGTACTGACTTGTGGAATGTCGCCTCTATTGCCGTTAGCCAACGAGAATGGAATTTAATGAGAGAATGGCTAAAAAAAGCTGAAGTAGGGCAATACTCCGATCAGGTTGACATTGAAAGAATGGAGTATGAATTAGCAACATGGCGGCGAGGTCAGTTTTTGCTTTTAGGTTCTATATTTTCCCAGAGAAAACGACTTTCTCTAGAGGAAAAAAGCCAACGGGATTTAGAAGCTCAACAAAAGTTTCGGGAACTTGGGTATAAGTAAAAGCCTGCTTAAAATCGCCATCCTTGACATAACTTAAAGTTTTCCCAATCCATGAATAGACGAAAAGCTTTATTAGACAACTGGAGACCAATCTGCTTTGAAGCTGGGTGGGATTCTTGTTACGAAAATTGTTTCCGCATCCTCTACGGATTGCCCTTACAAATCCAGCTCGAGCTAGCTTCATATATGATGGGTCGTTACCTGCCTATTTTTGAAGCTTGGCGACCCAATATTCAGTGGCCTCGAATTCTGATCAATGATGTGGCGAAATGGGTGGAAGAGTTTGGTAAATCAGTTCCCAGCCACCACGATGCCTTCAAAGGTCCTGATCGTTCCCCGTTTAGATACGCTCTTCACGGACTAGTAGAAGTTTACTACTACCGAGAAGATCCATTTGGACTAACCTCTTCGGCAGTCTACACAGCGATGTCCTCTATTCAAGCTCGCAGTGAAATCCTCTGGGCAGCAGATGATCCAGAAGCTGTAGAGATGTGGAAAAACCACGCCTGTCCTCGTCAACGGGGATCTTATTGGAATGTAGCCTCTATTGCTGTTAGCCAACGAGAATGGAATTTAATAGGAGAATGGCTAAAAAAAGCAGAAGTATGGCAATACCCCGATCAGGTTGACATGGAAAGGATGGAGTATGAATTGGCTGGGTGGCGAGGAAATCAATTTGTACTATCAGGTCCTTTATTTTCCCTGAAGCCAGACAAGAAAAAAGTTTCTCTAGAGGAGAAAAGGAAACGGGGTTTACAGGTAAGGAAAAAGTTTCAGGAACTTGGGTATGAGTAATAGCACAAGCAATGGAAAGAAGAAAAAAATTACTAGAACAACTGTCTCAAACTGAAGTGGGACTTAACTGGGAATCCATCATGGCAGGCTATTTCCGACTACTATACGGATTACCGACACAGTTGCAGATTGACTTGGCTTGTTTCATGATGTCCCGTTATTTGCCTATCTTTGAAAAGAGAGAACCTTATATTAGATGGCCAAGAATGCTTTTGGACAATGTGGCGCAATGGGTTCAAGAGAATGAGCGGTGTATTCCGAATTATGGTATATTTCAATACCCGGCTGATTCAGCATTTCGCAGCAGCTTTGATGGTTTAGTAGATGCTTATTACTATCGAACAGACCCCTATAAACTGACATCAGGTTGTATATATGCAGTAAAGTTTGCGATTAATGCACGCCGGAGTAACGTTTGGGCAGCCGACGATCCGGAAGCTGTTGAAATAGACAAAAGCGCCCTGGATAATCCTGAAATATATCTGGCTCCTGAACGCTTGCCGTCCAGCAATGTCGCTGCTGTTGCTGTAGTTCAAAGAGAATGGCAGGAAGTAGCTAAATGGTTGATAAATGAGCAAGTATGGACTTATCCAGATACAGTCGATCTTGAAGAAATGGAGCGTAATTTAGAATATTGGTCTAGTGGAGCATACCTACTTTAAGGTAGTCGAAAATAGAGAGAGAATGGACAGAAGTTGTTGACGGGTTGAAGCACCAAGAAATTTGGACATATCCAGATGGGGTTAATTTAGAGATAGAGGAATTTGACGAGTCTGAGGAAGGTATCATTTTTGATGAAGAGCCAGGAGGAACTTTTTTTGAATCCATAGTTGAGAGTAATGGATAAATTAGAGTACTGGTTTCTTGATACTGCCGTTGAGATGGTGATCGGTTTGAGTTGGGTTATCCCTGATGAAAAATACGGAACGCTTGGAATTAATCGCGCACCACTCAATCTCACCGTCACCAAAATCGCTGATATGTTGCACTCTTTATTCCAGCAAGGAGATTTGCTAGTAACTACTCCATCAGACCTTAATGATTTCGGTTTCACTAGAGGGTTTACGCCTTCCTACACAGACATTAAAGCAGCTTTGGAGGGGCAATTTCCTCTATTCTATTTCTTGATACCACAAGGAGGAGTGCGGTGGGAGTCTGTCTCTAGACCCAAATGGGAGTGGTATTTTAAATGGGTTGAAGGTACTGAGCCAATAGATGAAGGAGATCTAGCTTGCGCTAACCGCGAACTAGCGGAAAAGTTACTTGCTTTGTGTCATTTGCTATCTTCTGGGAATTGCCATAGTTACCTGATCGCGGGAACAGAAGTGTGGGAAAGATTAACTCCTTGGCAACCTACTTATTGGAAGACTCTTCCAGTTGGTTATAGGGTTAGATATCAGCGAAGCTCCATTGAAATAGATGAATTATCTGAACAATCTCTAGAGCTAATTGAGTCAGAAAAACAAGCAAAGGCATGGTATGCTAGCTTAAGAAAATGGTATATAAACTACTTCAAAGAATAGAGACAGGGAACTCTTACACTTGGATTGAGAAACAGAGATTACTCCAGGGTTTATTACCAGATATAGCGCTACGCGCAGGGAATAAGGAATAGGAAAGAAAAAAGGGTCACCCAATGGCAAATCTTTGAATTATGTTAATAGCTCTCTTTCAAGCAATCGAAAATCAGGATCTAAACCTCATCGCCTCATTGCTCTCCAACGGAACAAATCCAAATATTCTTTACCCCGAATTTCCAGGATGGACACCCTTAGACCATGCAATTGAGCAACTTGAAGATGGTGGTTCAATCGAAGCGATAATTTTGTTGCTTCGCCATGGTGCATCCGTTAATATTTGGGATGCGAATCATGATGCAACACCACTCCTAATGGCACTTTTCCGTGGGCAAATAGAAGCTGTTCGCTTGTTGCTAGCTGTTGGTGCTGATCCGAATGTTGTTGGTAGTGAGGGTGACTCACCATTACGCTGGTGCGTTGAGCAAGGGGACTATGAAACAGCAGCAATGTTGTTAAGATGTGGGGCAACTAAAACAATTGATAATGCTGGAGGAATGGGAGGAATGACAGCGCTTGGTATTGCTGCCAAACGGCTTGACTTGAAAATGATTGAACTTCTCTTACAAGCAGGAGCAAATCCCCAAGTGTATGATGCGGATAAATTGACTCCATATCAACGGTTACCACAACGGAACAAAACTGAAGATGATGTTATCTGGCTAGCAGCAGCGGCTTTGTTGAGTAAGGATTAGATATAGCTTGGTTTGAAAGACTAAACCCAACTTGCCTTGAAGAAGTTTGGTTTCGCTATCGCTCTACTCAACCTACATTTTTACTTGCTTATGAATAACTTGCCAGAAGAAAAAATTAATCTATTTCAAAAAATAGCATTTGCACCAGTTGTTGGACTTGCTAAGGCATGGGTAGGTTGGGAGCAAATCATGTACGAAAGACGAAAACAAGTTTCGCTAAAAAAATATCAGGAAGTGATGGATTGGGTCAAAAAACAAAATCTTCCTCTAGACAGTGCCCGTGAACTTAAACTGCCATTTTATTTAGCAGGAATTACCCACCGAGGAAAGGTGTCTGCTTTACATACAGATGATGCTCGCCACTATATTCTGATGAAGACTTGGATTTCTCCTGGCGGAAAAAACTTCTATGCTACTTTCTATGAAGAAAAGGAAACGGGGTTTACAGGTGAGGAAAAAGTTTCAGGAACTTGGGTATGAGTAATACCCGGATTTCTCACAAAACTCAGGAAAAACGGGGTCAAAAACTGCCAAAATATAGATTGGATAAGCATTTTGGCGTAAGTGTCAGACGAATTTTGGTTTCGATTAGTAGTGGTTGCCCCTATCAAGATATTT
>DNXU01000541.1 GCA_003505715.1 Cyanobacteria bacterium UBA8803
AAATATCTTGATAGGGGCAACCAGGCTGTGTATCAGTTCAATCACTCGCTTTAATTCTTCTAATGCACCGTCTGCGGGGTCAACGTTCGAGGGACGTAGCTTGGCAACGAGTAAATGTTTTCCGCAGAAAATATACAGGGGGGCGTAACACACTCCATCGTAATAGGTATTGAAGAATGCTCCTTCCTGTTCCCCATGTACTTGGTCATCCGTCAACCCAATCGCGAGTACCAGCACTAATAACCTGTGTCATCTGCATCTTCACTCCCTCAGTATAAGCCGCCGTCAACAGATGCTTCATCTGGACTACCTCAGAAGCCTCAGCCGCCACAAACGCTGCTCCCAAAGCAATATTGCGGATGCTTCCTCCAGAAACACTCAAGCGCCCTAACTTGGGAAAATCCAGTCCTTGAGTTGGGGTAGAAGCAGGAAAGACTCGCCGCCACAGAAGCTCTCGTTGTTTAGCATCAGGGAAGGGAAACTCCACCACAAACTGCAATCGTCGCTCAAAAGCTTGATCAATTGAGTCTCTTAAATTAGTGGTGAGAATAGCTAATCCTTGATAAGTTTCTAGGCGAGTGAGCAAATAGCTGACTTCTTGGTTAGCATAACGGTCTCTAGCTTCTTTAACTTGACCTCGTTTGCTAAACAGAGAGTCAGCTTCATCGAATAATAACACAACTCCCCCAGCTTCAGCCGCCTCAAAGATTTGAGCCAAATTTTTCTCAGTTTCCCCAATATACTTACTCACCACCGCACTAAGGTCAATACGATAGAGGTCGAGGTGGAGTTCTTTAGCAATGATTTCAGCAGCAGTGGTTTTGCCCGTACCACTTTGACCGTAGAATAAAGCCGTTAGCCCCATGCCTCGACCATTGGCGCTGCCCATACCCCACTGCTGGTAGACTGTGTTACGAGTCCTCGTGTGAGCAACAATTTCGCGCAGGGTCTTGAGTTGGGCTTCTGGTAGAATCAAATCATCCCAACTCATCTGAGTTTCTATGCGTTGGGCTAAGGTATCCAGGCAAGGACGTGCGATAGTACGACAATTGTGCCATAGAGTAGTTAACAGTTCAGCACAGGAGTGATTTAAGGCTTTACTACAGACGGATTTAATCGCGGTTTGGCTGAGATTGAATTGAGTGACTAAGCGTGGAACTTCGCCATTAAGAGCTTGGGCTGAGACTCCCAGATAGGTTTGCCAGAGTGTCTGCTGTTCTTGTGGGGTGAGTTTGGGGATCTCAAAGCTGGTTAGGGAGCGCTCTCCAATCGGGAGTCGCTGTTGGCTGCTCACGATCAGGGGAGTAGCGATCTCTGCAATGAATTGCTTGATATTCGATATAGCTATGGCATCTGCCAAATTGAGATCCTCACCTTCGAGCAAAAGGATGCTATTGGTTAAGATAGCTTCCCGTTCCCACCGTCGCCTCAACTGATGCAGTTCGGTGGAAGTCGAAGGTAGCATCACCGCTGACATCCGACGAAGAGAACAGCCCAATAAAGTACTAGCACCAGCAGCAATCCGACGCTTGGTGGTCAGGTCAAACCCGTACAATTCGACAATCGGTGGTGGGCAAGATGAGGAAGATTGAGACCAGATTGAGGCAACGTTGTCGGCAATTTTTTGATGGGTTGGGGGGAGAGCTAAATCTCCAGTTAAGTCAAATTGTACAGGTTTGATCCGGTCAACCAGTTGGGAGTCGGCCATCGGTTCCCCCAAAAGATAACACAGAATGCACGGGTCAATTCGTAGGGGAGATTGGGTTAAGGTTGTGCCCCCAGAGATGTCAATGAGTTGCCAGTATTGTAAGGGACTTTGAAGTCCCAATACCCTGAAATTGATATGAGGTAAGGCTGAGAAGGCTAAACTGAGGGTCAGATAACTTGAAGAGGAGTTGCCAGTTGCCGTTCTACAGAGTGAGTAGAAATCTGGATCAAGTTCTATGCCTACACACATCAGCAGGATATCGCGTTCGCACTCAGATAAGCCCAATTGAGTGCAGAGAATGTCTAGGGCAAAAGGGATGGGAACGTTAGGGGGTAACGGTGGGGATGGAGAAGTTTTTAACCCAGCAGCAGCAGGCGGGTTTTGTTGAAGATTGATGTAGTCTTCGAGATCGCGATAGACTCGGTTAACTGATGCCATCAAGTATTGATAATTGGCTGAGTACCAATCGGGGGCTGGTGGGGTCATATTGGTGATGTGGCAATAGGTAGAAACACCTGCAACTTTCAACAGCTGTTGAGGTTATTCTTAGATTAAATTATGGGGGTGAAAAATTAAACCATGCTGGAAGCCGTACAGAAGAAAAGTTCTTTAATTCGACCAGCACCGCCCAAGACTGACATACCAAAAAGCTTTGCCCCGCCAAAAATTCCGGTGCCACCCCAAGCTTTTGGGCAAGAGTTAAATGAATCTGGGGTCAATAAGCCCTATTCGAGTCAGAAGCGGGATTTAATTCAAAAGAAGGTGCTGGAGAATCTGGAAGCCACTAAAGGAAGTGATGCTGCGGTGGCGGCGCTCCAGAGGAAATGTGCCGCCTGCGAAAGGGAAGATGTGATTCAAGCCAAACAGCAAAGGGAAGCGATTCCAGAGAAATCACCTTTGGAGATTGCCGCTTCTGGGTTTAGTGGTACGCCCAGCCGATTGCCTCATTTAGAGCAAATTCAACAGTCTTTTGGTATTGAGCTGTCCCATGTCCAAGCGTTTATTGGGGGAGCAGCGACTAGGGCAACTCAGCAACTAGGGGCTAGTGCTTATACTTGTGGAAATCGGATTGCCTTTGGTAAGACTCCTAGTTTAGGGTTGACGGCACATGAGGCGGCGCATGTGGTGCAGCAGCAGTCGGGTAAGGTGCAGCTTCAGGGTGGAGTCGGGCAGGTGGGGGATGAGTATGAGCGACATGCCGATGCGATGGCGGAGCGGGTGGTGCAGGGGCAGGATGCCTCCGCTTTGTTGGGGGAGTATGGTGGTGGTGAATCAGTGGATGTGCAAGAGAAATCCAGTGAGGTTGTCTATGGTAAATCTAATTTAAGTGAAGTCTCTGAGGGAGTCCAACTCCGAAAGGATGAAGAGTTGGCGCTAGAGAAATCACTATTAGCATCCACCAGCGAACAATTGGGTTTAGTGGCGCAAAGACCAGTACTTGTACCTCCTCCTGTGGCTCCTCCTGTGGCACCGCCTGTAGTGCCACCTATACCCACTCCAGCACCTGCTCCTGGTTTTCGCCTTCCCAAAGTGCCTTTATTCTTACTGCCTTGGCTAACTATACCAGGAATGCCAACTAATCCGATTCCCACTGCCCCCAGTTGGCAGACTGAGATTAACCCATTTACAAGACAACCCTATTCAAGTGAGCAAGAGTACGAGCGGGTACAGCAACAATTGAGACAGGGATACCCACAATCAGGGCAACCTGGCATCAATCCTGATGAACCCTATGGACCACCCTCTCCTTATGGGCTGCCAGCACCACGAACATTAACTCCAGGAAATACATCAGGTTCATCAAGACCAAGTGATGAAGATTTTGCCGCCATCGCCCAACATTTTCGAGAGTATGGCGCTCCTTACAATAGCCGCGAGAATGTTATCAAGATTCAGAAATATTTGGGAGTAAATCCTGATGGCAACTATGGTCAACAGACAGCCAAAGCTGTGTATCTCTGGCAAGAAAGCCAAGGATTACGTCCCGATGGAGAAGTAGGAAAAACTACTTGGGATAGAATGTTTTCTGGCGTGAGTCCCACCAGCGATACCGCCACATCCAGTGACTTATCAACAGTAGAGCCTAGTAATCTTCCTTCAGTTGAGGAATCCCAGCGTCGTATCCAAGTGGCACAAGCGCAACAACAACAATACGCTACTTTTGATGAGCTGTCGAGAAAACTAGATGAATCCGAAAATAAATTTGCCCAGGTTTGGCCAGAAGAAAATCCGATTATGCTGCTCCGAATTATTCGGGGAACAACGGCTCGACTCTATGAAAGAGAATTAAACTTACCGCCCGGTTCTGTACAATTTGATCTGGGACAAACACCAAATCTAGAAGAACTTAATCGGGAGGTTTTTAACCGTATTTTCGGGATGATTTTGTCTAATTTAGGGCAATTGTTGGAGTTAAAGCCTGAGATTGTGGGGCAGATTGGTGGTGTGAATATATTTTATGAACCAGCTAGGTATCCTGAGTTTTTGAGTCGGGCGGCGGTGCAGTCATCTGGGTCTAACCAAACTGTTCTCAAACCACCTCCACAGCGTCCGCCTCAGTCTTCTAATCAAAGTGAGCGTGAGGGGGAAAATCAGCGGACTCGTCCTCCTAGCAATAATGAAGACAAAACTTGTATGAATGTATATCCTAACTATAAGACTTGCGCTCGCTTAAGAAGCGAATCAACAACTCTGGCATTTAAAGGGTTTCTATACTTGAGCCAAAACGATATTAAGACAGGGTTGTCTGGGAAAAGAGAGCAAATGGCGAGAATAGACAATTCAAACAAAGATTGGTGGCAAGCACCTTTCGGTGAGCTAGAAGGCAAAACGCCCACAGTACAACGACCAATTTGTTGTCCCCAGCCAGCTCAGGCATTTCATTATGATGTAAATCCAGTGGGGTTTTGGCCAGGTAGTAGGGGTGTAGGGTCAGTTGGAAGCTGTGAATGTTGTGAAGAAACGCCTGAACCAGAGTTACAAGATAGGTTTGCTATTCTAAACATCAAGGGTCGATATGGCGAAAAGTATTATGAGCGTAATGGGGCATTCCGACGGGGTTTATAACGAATGAAAAAGTATCGAATTCTGACGTAAAAAACTAAAAACTACTCAAATTACAAACCCATCGCCTACTCAAATTAACCTACAATTAAGGTAATAGCAATGAATAAAGCCGAGTATTGGATTCTCAGGCGTGCGCTCAAACATGAAGAATCTCTTAGAGATGTTGCATATGAATGCGGACTTGCCCTGGCTGAGGTAGCAGTTGCCGCAAATCGTTTGTTCCAGAATGGAGATATTCTAGCAAGAGTAATTGATGGCGACAAAGACCTAGAAAACAGCCCAAATGTCGTGTTAACCATGTCGGAAATTCAAGCCTACCTGGACGGAAAACTCAGAGCTTCTTATGCTTTGACTTCTCAGGGAGGCGCACGCTGGGAAGCTATAGCTCAGGCAGAGTGGAATCGGTACTTTGTTTGGTATTGTAACGACTCTAAAGTTGTTAAGGGTGAATTATTTGAATGTGAATTGATAGGTAGTGAGCGACAATTAATAGAAGAAATTATTAGGATAGATTGTTATCTTCCCGGCCACTCCATTCATATTCAAGAAACAGAGATTTGGGAAGTTCTCGAACCGTGGCAACCAACTTATTGGAAAACTTTACCAAAAGCCTACAGGGTTTGCTATCAAGCAAGAGATAGAGTTCCTCACATCTGCAAAGAAACTCCCCCGGATTTGTTTGAAGCGTATAAGCAAGCAGAGAAGTGGTACTTGGAGATTCAGCAATGGTATACAGACCCCAAATTTGAGGACGAACTATCCTCCCCTAACAATTACACAGTAACTAATACTAATTATTATGCACCAACTCCTGAAACTTCGAGCGAACGAGCTAAGTACCTTATTCTTGATTATGCTGTGATGCGTGACAGGGATTTTGGGGATTTTGGGATTGTCGCATTAGATTGTAACCTTTCCCATACTGAAACATTAACTGCGGCAAACTCTCTGTTTCAAAATGGAGATATCTTGGCACAAATGTATTGTGAGGGAACCCAAGTTTCAGATGTGGTAATGACAATCCCTGAAATTCAGGCTAACTTGGATGGGAAACTTCAAGTTTATTATTATTTAACTGCCCAGGGAGGAAGGCGCTGGGAAGTGATGGTTCAGCCAAATTGGTATCAGTATTACAGATATGTTTGTAAAGATTATAAGCCCGATAAAATACCTGAATATGAAATAGAGATAACCAGTTACTCTCAGCAGTTGATAGAAAAGCTGTTAAGCGTTAGCAGTTACGTGTTCAGCGAGATTCCTATCCCAGGAACAGAGAGTTGGGATGAAATTGAACCTTGGCAAGCGACTTACTGGAAAACTTTACCATTAGCCTACAAAGTTTGCTATCGAGCTAGACAGAATAATTATTTCATTAATGCCAATACTTCTCCAGAATGGGAAGCCGCAAGAAGCCAAGCCTATGAATGGTTCTCAGGAATTCAACAATGGTATACAGAGCCTCAATTTGAATAAATAATCTAGGATGGCATATATGGAGATAATCAGGTTAGCTTGGTTGGTGAAAGCCACACCTTTTTTCCCGAAAACAGTTAGAACTATAAAGAATGGGTTTGGTGAACTAGTAGGCTACTTTGAACGGAAAACAACTAACGGCCTAATTGAAGGAATAAATAATAGACTAAAAGTTTTAAAACGTTGTGCTTTTGGCTTTAAATGTTTACCCTCCCAATGCCATAGACCCATACTTATTGAGATGGGACACTAGCAGAACTTGGTCAGAAAGTGAAGTCCAGTCAGTGGGTCGAGAAAATTAGGAGTATGTGAGAGCCTTTGAGAGGTGGGGTGAAATTTCTGGCGGAGCTTTTTCACCCCAAGAATTGAAAGAAACTTGGGAAACTGATTCTGAGTCAGTTTCGATAGAATTCACTGTCAATGGTATCAGGCATCGAATTGAACCTGAGTACTATGAGGAACGCATGGACTTAGAAGTTTTAATAGAGATTAATCAATTAATTGCGGAAACAGGCTATCGATTTGAAGTTTGTCAAGTCTTGACCGACAGTACACTAGTTATTGTACTGACTTTAGAAGAAAAACAAAGAATTCAACGGGAAAGAGGGTTAAAATTTGAACGATGGTAAGATGACAACTGTCGATTTTGAGTATATTTCAATTTGTTTTGATTGCAGTAATCAATTGGTGAGCAGCGCCTATAGCGGTTCTCAATTAGATTGAACATAAAAACGATATTTCCCCCTCAAACTATGACGCTGGACGTTTACTATACCAGAGTGAAAGTGGTCGAGAAAATCAGCGAACTCGTCCTCAAACCTAACAAGATAATTGGTGTAGCAGTGAGGAATTAGCAGACCTAGTTGAGTGTGAAATTGATTCGGAAAGTCAAGTGTTGGCTCTTTTATACTGAGTTGTACTGGATGCCACAATGTTAACAAAAAGATCCATCTCTAAATTTTTAGATAGAGCTGGAGCTTCAGGTGATGATGTAATTTTTTGAAGAGAGGAGCTATGGAAAGGAGAAATATCCTACTGGACAAAATTATTTAGGCAATTAAGGAACATAATTGGAATCTTTGTACCCAACAATGCTTTAGAGTTCTTTATGGACTGCCAGCGACGTTACAAATTGAACTAGCTTCTTTTATGATGCACCGTTACCTCCCCATCTTTGAAAAACAACAACCCGATATTATCTGGCCAAGACAACTGTTAAGTGATGTCGGTAAATGGGTGGAGCAATTTGATAGATCCGTTCCCGATATAGAAGCATTGGACTTTTCGGCGAATGTTAGTTACTCACTTAGTTTTGATGCTATTTTGGTAGCTTATTCCTATCGGGATAATCCCTTTGCGCTAACATCAGCTTGTGCTTGTGCAGTGGAATCAGCTATTCATGCAAGTCGCAATAATGTTTGGGCTACTGACGATCCTGAAGCTGTCGAACTGTGGCGGCAAGGAAGACGTTATATGGCACGCTCTCCGATTGGAAATACTGCTGCTATTGCTGTTCTAGAGAGAGAATGGACAGAAGTTGTTGACTGGTTGAAGCACCAAGAAATTTGGACATATCCAGATGGGGTTAATTTAGAGATAATGGAAAGGCAACTAGATTATTGGATTGATAATGAAATGGTGTTAATTGTGCCAGAAATTGCCGAAATAATGGGCAAGATTTTAGCAGTAGGCGAAGGAGAGTAATGAATAAAGCAGACTATAGATGAATCCATCTTGACATCTTAACAGACCGAAAATGCCCCAAACCTCTGAACCTAAATCTGTGGAGATGCACCTCATGCCAAGAAGAAAAAAATTAGTCGATGACCTAGTTCTAGCTATTTCTGAACATAATTGGTGTTCCTGTCATGCCCACTGCTTCCGAATTCTTTACGGGTTGCCTGCTGATTGGCAAATTAAACTAGCCTCTTTCATGGCATATCGTTACTTACCTATTTTTGAGAACAATTCGCCAGACACCAAGTGGCCGAGAATACTTCTAGATGATTTGCCAAAATGGGTGTCGGAGTTTGGCAAAATTCTGCCACGCCGTCAAGACAAATCCAAAAGTGCTAATTCCAGCCAACATTCTGACCAGGAGAATATACAATTTTTTAGCAGCTTGCGAGGTTTGGTCAATGCTCATTATCATCAAGATGAACCGTTTATTCTGACATCGGCTTGCGTTTACACGCTAATGTTAGCTATCGCTGCCCACGGAAGTTATGCTTGGGCGACCAACAATCCCGAATCTCAAAAAAAGTCGAAGAATAACACAGGCATATCTGCTCTCCATGGCTCGGTTTTTGACAATGTAGTAGCTATGACTGTTGAGGAAAGAGAATGGAGACAAGTAGCAGAATGGTTAAATACTGAAGAAATATGGAACTATCGAGATGAAGTTGACATTAAGGAGATTGAGCAATTGCTGGCTGATTGGAAAAGAGATGAAATGCTGTTGTTAGGAGGGCAATCTTTCAAGTTATTGAAGGGCAAAAAACCTAAATACGATCTTTCGGCTTCAGACATCATGAACAGATTTAAAGAATTAGGTTTTATCTGATTAATTAAGTAGATTAAATGAACAAAATTAATGGCAATCTACATTAATAGTAATCTACAACTTTTGATCTGGAAAACTAACTCATGAGCAATACCCCGGAAGAAGAATTCAGCCAAAGAGACAAAATAGTGTTCATTCTGGTGAACCTAATCTACTGTCCTTTTAGAATTGCGTACTACATCAAAAGATTTGCTTCACTAAAAACATATAGAATCGTGCTTGATTGGGTAAAAAAACAAAATTTGCCCCTAGATACAGCCCGCGAACTTAAACTGCCATTTTATTTAGCAGGAATTACCTGGCGGGGTACTGTGTATGCTTTACATACAGATGACGATCGCTATTGTATTCTGATGAAAACCTGGATTTTTTTTGGTAGAGAAAACTTTTGTGGCACTTTCTATTGCGATCGACCATTGGCTATTGCTAATGAAGTAATCTCCATTCAGGGAAAATATATTTGTCGCGATCGCAATGGGGAAGAAGACTATAGTCCAAACTTCAAAGCACTATACATAACTAAACGTCATAATGACCAACTATTTGAAGTTGACTACAGATTGAATTGATAGTTTCTATACCAATCCTTATGAGCAATACCCCGGAAAAACAATTTAGTCTCGCAGAGAAAATAAGGTTAATTATATTGCACCTATATACGTTGAATTAATGGTTAAGGGACTGCTACTATTTTAATCACCTTTATGTGGAGAAAAGCTACGGTGATAACCGCCACTTTGAGGTGTATTTCAACCTCCATTGATGACGGGAATGAGAAAAATAATGAAAACCTGGGCAGAAATCCTCTCGCCAATTATTGGTTTACCAACTTTAATCCTACACCTCTGGCGAACCACCTCACGTAGTAAGAGCGAATACTTATCAAGAAAACACGCTTCATTAGCGCAATATCAGGAAGTAATGGATTGGGTAAAAACTCAAAATCTCCTTCTAGATACAGCCCAAGAAATTCCCTTACCCCCCCATTTAGCACAGATTACCCAAAGGGGCACAGTATTGGTTCTCCATGGGGCTGATTCTCGCTATTGTATTCTCATGAAAACTTGGATTTTTTTTGGTTCTTTAGTACCTAGTATGCCAAATACATAGCAGAAAAAGCAAAAAAGAGATGAAATCAGTCTATCTAATAGGGAGTCAATCCAGATAGGGATTGACAGATGAGGCGTATTTATTATCTTCTATAGATAGAAGAAAAGAACGGTTGAGATGCATTTATAGTCATGATAGCGAAAAAGGGAATAAAACGGCTAACAGAGATTCTGAATATAGAGGGAATAAAAGTAATTTCGCAGCGTCAGCATGAAGGGATTGGGATAATTTTCCAGATTGAGCCAATCCAGAAAGAAAGTATTTGTTCTCGTTGTGGGACAAAAAGTCATAGAGTCCATCAAAATCATCGATATATAGTTAAGGATTTACCTTGGGGAGAAAAGCCAGTATTTTTAGAGATTAATAGGCGACAATTCAAATGCGAAAAGTGTCGCCAGCCGTTTAGCGAGGATTTGGATTTTATAAAAAAAAGAAGGACTTACACCAAACGACTAGGGAGGCAAATTATACAAGAAGTTCTAGAGAACGATGTTCACAGTGTAGCGAAAAAAAGAGTGGTGACAACAGAAGAGATAGAAAGGATGTTAAAAGATGCAGCGGAAGAACTATTGGAATCAAAACCGACTGAGTTGAAGAGATTAGGAATTGATGAAATAGCGCTAATTAAAGGAAAAGGAAATTACTGTGCAGTATTAATAGATTTAGATAAGTCTAAATTAATCGGGATTTTAGCAGGAAGGACACAAGAAGAAATTAGCCAAGTAATGAGGGGATGGGGGACAGAGGTTTTAGAGGGAATAGAAGAAGTAAGTATAGATTTATGGAAAGGTTACAAAAATTTAGTAATAGAACTAATGCCGAATGCTCAAGTAGTTGCGGATAGATTTCATGTAATGGCACAAATAAATAAGGAGTTAGATATTCAAAGGAAAAGAGAGAAAAGCAAAATAGAGAATTCAATTAGAACTGCAAAAACGGCAGAAGAGAAAGCAAAACATGAGCAAGTATTAGAGGGATTAAAGAAAAGCAAATATGTCTTATTGAAGAACGAGAAAGACCTAAGCGAAGAGCAGAAAAGTAAACTTGTGCAGGTTAAAAAGGTATCTCATGAACTGAAAATAATGCATGAATTAAAAGAAGAAATACGAAATATTTATGAGCAAACTGATAATTGGCTAACGGGGTTATTAAAATTGGGGATATGGCTAGCAAGCGCGAAAAAATATTTTCCCAATAGTCAAAACACCATTATCCGCTGGCTTGATGAAATTATTGCTTACTTTGACAACAGAACTACGAGTGGTGTGGTTGAGGGTATCAACAATAAGCTCAAGTTGATTAAACGCTCTGGTTATGGCTTTAGAAACTTTGAGAATTACCGAATTAG
>DNXU01000120.1 GCA_003505715.1 Cyanobacteria bacterium UBA8803
CACCAATCACCAATCACCAATCACCAATTACCAATCACCAATCACCAACAACCAACAACCAACAACCAACAACCAACAACCAACAACCAACAACTACTATGACAGCCCAATCTCCTCCAATTGTTGCTCTACAAGCACCCAAAGACGTTTCAATCAGTGAAATTGAAGCGGAACTCCGCCAAATCTGGCAAAGCTATGGCTCTGCTGGTGATGGGGGTGGTGTACCTTCGGCTGTACGGGCAACTACATTTACTTTGGTTATCTACGAACCAGAAGAAACTCAGCAGTTATTGGCTGCGCTGGGATATTACTCTGGCCCCATTGATGGTATTGTTGGCCCGCGCACGTTTGGNNTATTAAGGCGGCGCAGAAAGTCTATGGACTGCCGAGAACGGGCAAGGCAGACGAACAAACTAAGGCTAGATTGCGTGAAGAGTTTGCCGAACGATTTCAGCATGGCAGAGCAGGCAATAGTGACCAGTTACAGTACTCGCCGGATCTAGAAGGAGCTGGGTTGGCTGATGCGATCGCTGCTGCTAACCCCTGCCGGATTATTGCCCTGTGCCCAATCGCTGATGAGGATCGAGGCGTTACCGCTCAGGTTTATGCTTCTTGCCCCATTCAAAAGCATAGCCAGAGTACATTAGTTTGCTGCGAATATATCACCCTGACAGGCACTGCTACTGCTCTAGAACGTATCGGTGGATTGATTTCCGAACTGATGAT
Source organism: Cyanobacteria bacterium UBA8803 (assembly GCA_003505715.1). GTDB lineage: Bacteria > Cyanobacteriota > Cyanobacteriia > Cyanobacteriales > Coleofasciculaceae > UBA8803. The sequence goes on from DNXU01000120.1 coordinate 727, forward strand.
TGGTGACCTACCGAAGTTTATCTGGTGGAAGGGCAAACCTGACCCAGATTACGGCCTGTTCCAGCGGCTCGCTGAAATGAGTAATAGCATTATTGTTGACTCTAGTGTCTTCCGCAACGCAGAGACGGCACTATTGCAAATCTATAAGTTTATGACTCAAGGTGCGCCGATGGCTGACCTCAACTGGCGGCGATTGGCTCCTTGGCAGGAGTTGACCGCTGAAGCCTTCGATCCACCAGAGCGTCGGGCGGCTTTAGTAGAAGTTGATCGGGTAACTATCGATTACGAAAAAGGCAATGCAGCTCAGCCACTGATGTTCTTAGGTTGGTTAGCCTCACGGCTCAAGTGGCATCCTGTCTCCTATCACAAAGAGAGCGGTGATTATGACATCATGAAAGTTCACTTAATCGCTCCCAATCAGCGCTCAATAGAAGTTGAGTTAGCAGGAGTTCCGGTAGCAGATGTGGGAGATGTTGTCGGTGATTTAATTAGCCTGCGCTTGGGTTCGACCAATATGGAAGCTGACTGCTGTACAGTATTGTGTTCGGAAACCACAGGTTGTATGCGCATGGAAGCTCATGGAGGTGCCCAAGCCTGCCGCATTCAACAGGTGTCGCCCCTATTCGATCAAAAGACCGAACACTTACTCAGCCAGCAACTGCAACGCTGGGGACGGGACATGCTGTATCAAGAAAGTATGACAGTGACCGCGCAAATTCTGAAGTTAGCAAATTAATCTCAGCTATGAGTTGTTAGGACTTACGCCTTGTGCCCCCCCTACCCCCCAAATATGGGGAGAAATTTCTTGTTCTCCCCTTTCTTTGGGGGGTGAGGGGGGCGTTGGCGTAAGTCCTAAATAGGATACATTTCACATCACCATGTCGGAAGCTCCACTATGGCTCTAGTTATCGCAGGTGAACGGAGTGGGGTGGGTAAGACAACAGTTACGCTTGCCCTACTTTCATCTTTATCTAGGCGAGCTAAAAGAGTTCAATCCTTCAAAGTTGGCCCCGATTACATTGACCCCATGTTTCATCAGTGGGTGACAGGGCACCCTTGTCGGAATTTAGATCCGGTACTAACTTCAGAAACCTATGTTCAAGAGTGTTTTACTCGTCATATTCAGGGGGTAGATTATGCCCTCGTCGAAGGGGTGATGGGGTTGTTTGATGGGGCATCGGGACGGGATGATTTTGCCAGTACTGCTCATATGGCGCGGCTGTTGCAACTGCCAGTTTTATTGGTGGTAGATTGCAGTAGTTTATCTCGTTCCGTTGCCGCGATCGCTCACGGTTATCGCTCCTTTGACCCCAGAATTACTATAGCAGGGGTGGTGTTGAATCGCGTGGGTAGCGATCGCCATTGGGAATTGCTCCAAGATGCGTTGGCACCTTTGGAATTACCAATTTTAGGAGTGCTGCGGCGTAATGAGGCGATCGCAATTCCTGACAGGCATCTCGGTTTAGTCCCTACTGCCGAACTCACCCATCTGGACAGGTTAATTGATCGGCTGGCTCATATTGGAGATAGTTGCTTTGACTGGGAACGTTTATTCCCCCTCCTCTCCCCTCCTTTAGTAAAACAACCGCACCTCACACCCGGTTCCCCTCTCCCTACCCGCATCGCCATTGCTCGCGATCGCGCTTTTAGTTTCTACTATCAGGACAATCTCGATATCTGGCAACAACTAGGGGCTGAGTTGGTGCCTTGGAGTCCGCTGACGGATGCAGGGTTACCTGAGGGAGTACAGGGATTGTATTTCGGTGGTGGTTTTCCGGAAGTTTTTGCCGAACCCTTAGCGGAAAATACTGAGGCGCGTGCAGCACTACACAGGGCAATTGTTGGGGGAATGCCAACCTATGCCGAATGCGGGGGGCTGATGTATTTGTGCCAGAATATTACAGATTTTGAGGGGCAGTCTTGGCCGATGGTGGGCATCTTACCCACAACCGCAGTGATGGATCGGCACCTTACTTTAGGATATCGACAGGCAACAGCTGGGCAAGATAGTCTGCTGTTATCAGCTGGGGCAAAGGTTTGGGGCCATGAGTTTCATCGCTCCCAGTTAACGGCAATGCCCAAGCAACCGTTATGGGAAATCAAAGGATATCATCCCAAGGGGGAGAGTAAGACAGTAAGTGAAGGGTGGCAACTCTATCAGTTACACGCTTCCTACATTCATTTACATTGGGGAGGACATCCAGAGCTGGCAGCTAAGTTTTTGCAACGCTGTCATGACCAAGCTCCTAACAAACAACTAACAACTAACAACAAATAACAAATAACAAACAACAGTAGGCTAGATAAGAGAAAGATTTGCCTTTCTCAAAATTTTGAAGATTCAGGATAATCGCTGTGGCTTTTAAAATCGGTTTATTAGGACTGGGGACGGTAGGCACGGGAACGGCTCAGATTTTGCTCTCCCCAACAGGGCGTTACCCACTGCTGCACGAGATTGAAATTTATCGGGTTGGGGTGCGATCGCTCGACAAACCTAGAGCGGTTCAACTGCCTCCAGAGATTATGACAACGGACTTAGAGGCAATTGTCACCGACCCAGAGATTGATATTGTGGTGGAAGTGCTGGGGGGGTTAGAACCAGCGCGATCGCTTATCCTGAAGGCGATCGCCCACGGCAAGCATATCGTTACTGCTAATAAAGCTGTTATTTCCCGCTATGGGCCAGAAATTTTTACCGCAGCGGAAGAGGCGGGGGTTTACGTTCTCCTAGAAGCTGCCGTTGCTGGTGGAATTCCGGTGATTCAACCCTTGAAACAGTCTTTAGGGGTGAATCGAATTCGCAGCATTACTGGGATTGTGAACGGAACCACTAATTATATCCTGACCAGGATGCAGAACGAGGGGGGTGAGTTTGGGGATATCCTCGTCGATGCTCAAAAGTTGGGTTACGCTGAAGCTGACCCTACTGCTGATGTGGATGGCTTGGATGCGGCGGATAAGATTGCGATTTTAGCGTCCATTGCTTTTGCCGGAAGGATTAAATTGCCAGAGGTGCATTGCGAAGGTATTCGGCAAGTCAGTGCAGCGGATATTACCTATGCTCAAAAACTGGGATTTGTGATTAAACTGCTAGCCGTAGCCAAGCGGGAGGAAACGGCACTGACGGCAGAATCCCTAGAGTCGGAGATGCTACAGGTAAGAGTGCATCCTACCTTAGTTCCCCAAACCCATCCCTTGGCCAGTATTAACGGGGTCTACAACGCTATTCTGGTCGAAGGCGACCCCCTGGGGCAAGTAATGTTCTTCGGTCCCGGTGCCGGATCTGGGCCAACTGCCAGTGCGGTAGTCTCTGATATTGCCAATATTGCTGCCGTATTGAAAACGGCAGGTGAGTCCCATCGGTTGCATTCTCTATTGAGTTGTGTCCATCAACACTATTGTGCGATCGCTCCCATATCGGAATTAGTAACTCGCTTTTACGCTCGTTTCCTCACTAAAGATCGTCCTGGGGTCATCGGTCAGTTGGGAACTTGCTTCGGCCAGCATGAGGTAAGTTTAGAATCAATAGTACAAACTGGTTTCCGAGGTGAGTTGGCAGAAATTGTCGTCGTCACTCATGACGTGCGAGAAGGAAATTTCCGGCAGGCGCTGGAGGAGATTCGGGCACTGGAAGGGGTGGACAGTATTCCTAGTATTCTGAGAGTTCTATAAATCAATTGGATGTAGGCTGTAGGGTGTTGGGAAATCTGCCCTACACCCTACATCCCTCTTACTTTCCATATCACCTTTTATCCAGTCCGTAATCCGTAAAAACCGATAGTAACAGTTGAGGATGGAAAATACAGATGGGGGTAATCCCGTATGCCCAGACAGGGTTGGAGTGAGACTATTGGAAGAAGTGTTAGTTGCTAATGGTTAATAGCTAATCGTTCGCTGATATTAACCATTAGCTATTCGCTATTCGCCATTTGCCATTTACCATGATTAACCGACCGAAGTTTAAGAGTTGTTTCCATCTCGAAATTCTAGATGAGCAGGTATTTTTGCTATCTGAGAACGATTATTTTCTCCTCAAGGGTCGGCTGTACGAGCTGTTAGCACCATTAATTAATGGTCAGCGTACTGTTGATGAAATTATTGACCTCATGCAAGGCAAAGCTTCGGTGGCTGAGGTTTTCTATGCGCTGATGCTTTTGGAGAAAAAAGGCTACATCGTCGAAAATACTGATGAAGTGCCATCTAATGTTGCTGCTTTCTGGGAAATTTTGAATATCGATGCGAGGGCAAGCACCAGTCGGTTAAAATCTACGCAGGTTTCTATAACTAGCTTTGGCGCAGTTCCCACGTCAGAATTTATTTCTACCCTGGAATCCTTACAGATCCAAATCCAGGATGAAGGCGATATTGCAGTGGTTTTAACTGATGACTATCTGCAAGAAGGTATTGCTGAGTTCAATCAACACGCTTTGCGTCTAAAACGTCCCTGGCTTCTGGTCAAACCTGTAGGAACTGTAATTTGGATTGGCCCTCTATTTTATCCGGGGACAACTGGGTGTTGGGAATGTTTAGCTCAACGACTGCGCACCAACCGCAGCGTTGACACCTATATCCAGACCCATAAAGGTAGTGTAACTTCTTTGCCAACGTCCCTGGCGACTCTGCCCTCCACATGGCAAACCGGACTTAATTTAGCGGCAACTGAAATTGTGAAATGGATTGTCCAGGGAGAAAACAAACAGTTGGAAGGGCAGGTAGTTACCTTAGATACAATATCTCTAAAGACAGAAAATCATATTTTAGTGAAGCGCCCCCAATGCTCTTGTTGCGGTCAATCCCATCACTTCAGCAATAAACTATCACCTGTTGTTATAGAAAGTCGTAAAAAAGTATTTACAGCTGATGGTGGTCATCGCTGTTTGGGGCCAGAAGAAACCCTGAAGAAGTACGAACACCATGTTAGCCCAATTACGGGAGTAATTCAGGCATTAAAGCAACAGTACCAGCCCAAAAATGAGTTGATGCATGTTTATAATGCTGGGCATAACTTCGCCATGATGTCCGATAATTTATACTTCTTACGCCAAACAGTTCGCAGTAAGAGTGCTGGAAAAGGTAAGACTGATATTCAAGCTAAAGCCAGTGCCCTGTGCGAAGCTATTGAGAGGTATTCAGGTGTATTTCAGGGAGATGAGATTCGCTATACAGACAATTATATAAATATGGGCGATGCGGCTATTCATCCCCATAGCTGTCTGAATTTTAGCGAAGAACAATATAACAATCGTATTGAATGGAATGCTCAATGTACTTCTAATCACATGGTTCCGGAACCTTTTGATGAGGAAATGCTAATTGAATGGACGCCAGTTTGGTCTCTCACCCATCAAGATTTTAAGTATCTCCCTACAGCTTATTGCTACTACGGCTATCCCAAAAGCCAAAAGCCTTTTTGTTGGGCAAACTCTAATGGGACAGCAGCTGGCAACACCAAAGAAGAAGCTATCCTACAAGGCTTTATGGAGTTGGTCGAGCGAGATGGTGTGGCTTTGTGGTGGTATAATCGGGTGCAGCGTCCGGCTGTAGATTTAGATAGTTTTGATGAGCCGTATTTTCAAGCCATAAAAGAGTATTACCGAACCCTGCATCGGGAGTTGTGGGTTTTGGATCTGACTACCGATCTCAATATTCCCGTTTTTGTGGCTATCTCCAGACGCAGCGATCGTCAAACAGAAGATATAGTCTTTGGCTTCGGAGCGCATTTCGATCCCAAAATTGCCATCCTACGAGCCATAACTGAAGCTAACCAAATACTCCCTGCTGTTTTAAACTGCGCCCCTGATGGGAGTACCCAATACCGCTTTGACGATCCACTCGCTATAAACTGGTGGCAAACCGCAACTCTAGAGAATCAGCCTTATCTTGTTCCTAATCAGAGGATGAAACCAAAGGTTGGCTCTGATTATCCCCAACTGTGGAGTGACGATCTGCGGGAAGATGTCATGATGTGCGTGAAAATTGCTGAAAGGCAAGGGATGGAAATGTTGGTTTTAGATCAAACACGTCCCGATATTGGTTTGAATGTTGTCAAGGCGATCGTGCCTGGGATGCGCCACTTTTGGAAAAGATTAGCTCCCGGACGGCTTTATGATGTGCCCGTAAAATTGGGCTGGTTTTCAGAACCGAGAAAAGAAAGCCAGTTGAATCCGATTCCCATGTTTCTTTAAAAATGGCTAACTGTGTACTTTCCTTCAATAAAGATGTCTCTCTGATTGAAGAAGCAACCGATCAGGTTGTTGTTCAATCACCTTTTGGTAGAAACAATAGTTCTTACCACAACCTTACTGTAGAACAGGTATCGCCGGGGTTTCTAGCGGTGATGAGCATTCTGGCTGCTAAGGGTGCGACAGAGGAAGACCTGAGTAATTTGGTACTCCAGACTGATGGGGTTTCCCAACTGCCAAATTTTTACTACTATCTGCAAAAATTTACCAATCTTGGCCTGATCTGTCATACCGTTCTTGACGATGGCTTACCCCTGGCTATTAGGATTCCCCTTTCACCTGCTGATAACTTGGAATTACTTGAGGCAGCAATAGACCAAAAATTCATGCTGTCGCGTTTTGCCTATTGCCATCAAGATCGAGGACAGCTCATACTAGAGTCTCCCTTATCCCAGGCCAAAATTATCTTAACGAACTGGAAAGGTGCGGCCCTAATTGCTGAACTGGCCAAGCCTCAATCGGCTAGTGAAATCTCTAGTCAGCTATCTGGTATTTCGGCAGAAAGCATTCAGCTTTTTTTTAGCCTCCTTCTGAGTGCAAACATGCTTGACAAAACTCCAGAAGGTGATAAGAGTCAGGAAGTAGAAAGCGATACACTGGCTCAGTGGGAGTTTCACGACCTGCTGTTCCATGCGCGAAGCAGAAGGGGAAGACATAATAACTCGGTTGGGAAAACTTTTCGTTTCTTAGGCCAGATTGAACAGCCACCCATCGTGAAGCCGAAAATGTCCGATGACATTATTGAGCTATATAGGCCAGATATAGAAAGGCTCAAAGCAGAGGATTGCCCTTTTACTCGGGTTTTAGAAGAGAGGAAGTCGGTTAGGCATTACCACGATGAACCGATAACCGATCGCCAACTCGGAGAATTCCTTTACCGTTCGGCGAGAGTTAAGCGCATCTTTACTACCAATTCCGGAGAATTGACAAACCGCCCTTACCCGAATGGTGGTAGCCGTTATGAGTTAGAACTCTACGTGGTTGTAAATACTTGCGATCGCATTCCGTCAGGACTTTACCACTATGACCCCCAAGACCATCAGCTTTGTCGGCTGAAAGCTCAAAGTCACCATATAGCACCGCTTTTAGAAGAAGCATATTTGGCCACTGGCAAAGCCTCAAGACCGCAGATTTTAATCATCTTAGCTGCCCGTTTCCCACGAGTTGCCTGGGTTTACGAGTCCATTGCTTATTCTCTTATCCTCAAGGGTGTAGGGTGCTTGCAACAAACGATGTACCTAGTAGCAACAGCTATGAATTTGGCTCCTTGTGCAATTGGCTGTGGCAATGCTGACTTATTTGCAACGGCAGTAGGCACAGATTACTATGCTGAATCCTCCGTAGGAGAATTTATCTTAGGGAGTCAGCCATCTCCGTAAAATTGCTGATATCTTCCGATCCAGGGCACAAGAACACAACACAGGAGCATGTCACCTTTTTAGGTTGGGTTGAAAAACGAAACCCAACTTAATATATAGCAGTCCGCAAGAACCCCGACTTCTCTAAGGAAGTCGGTGTTCTGATCTGCTGGCAGCTTATATCGTATCTGGTTGCGTCGATATTGTTACTACGAACCTTTTTATAATTGTGGATAGGGAATTGGTAACTTTTAATACAGAAGCTACTGAAAAAACTCTTCCCATTCCCCC
>DNXU01000277.1 GCA_003505715.1 Cyanobacteria bacterium UBA8803
CACCACTATATCATGTATTCACAATATACGGTGCTACGCGGTTAAAACCGCCCACGCAGCGTTCCTCCCCTTGCTTAAAGCAGGGGCTTCCCGCTGCGTTTATCCTGGTGAAAACTACTAAATAACTCGACTCGCCCCATTCGTGAAAAGTTAAGGTCGAGCGATTTTTGTCAATGAGAGAAACTACTTAATCTCTCTTTGCGAGAATGACAATCATTATCAAATAGGGATCAAGTAACAGTTGCACTGACTAAAAATCATGTGACACTCGACATTGACCAGTAATTGAGCGATTTGTGACTTAAAGTATAAGTTTGCCGCAACGGCAAGCTTATACTTTAAGTCACACAAGCATCAGGTTTTTATCCTTTTCAAGCGGACAGCTTATGCTTCCACTTTGGACAGGATATGGTTCAAGTGACACCTGGTAGAGGAGTTCAACCTCTGGTACGGTTTCCATTCAAGTTATTTCCCCAGCGAGTGGGGACGTGACGCCGAGCCGCACGCCGTCGAGCACGACGGTCGTTTCCATTCAAGTTATTTCCCCAGCGAGTGGGGACAGATCATGACCACCGGCGGCGAGGGGGGCCTGCTCGCGTTTCCATTCAAGTTATTTCCCCAGCGAGTGGGGACCTTCAAGCTGCTGAATAGCAACGAGTATTACCAGATGTTTCCATTCAAGTTATTTCCCCAGCGAGTGGGGACTCCGACAACTTCATGTTCTGTCGAATCCTGCATCTGGTTTCCATTCAAGTTATTTCCCCAGCGAGTGGGGACCGTGATCCTCTGCGACGAGCCGCTCGCCGGGCTCGATTCCGGTTTCCATTCAAGTTATTTCCCCAGCGAGTGGGGACCCGGTACTCACGCGCAATTGCCTCCGTTCCGTCCGTAGAAGTTTCCATTCAAGTTATTTCCCCAGCGAGTGGGGACTACCCTGTATAAACTCCAGCCACGCTGCAACCATTGTTTCCATTCAAGTTATTTCCCCAGCGAGTGGGGACGAAGGTGAAGCCGCCGCTCACGAGGCCTACTCGAAAGGTTTCCATTCAAGTTATTTCCCCAGCGAGTGGGGACCCCTCGATTTTAAACCCTTACCCCATAAGGCGTCCAGAGCCACTTTCCGAAGCTCACCACTTTTTAGAAAAAAAACGCTACAAATAGCGCCAAAAAAAACGCTGAAACCCTTACAGGGCAAGTGACCGAGGCTCACAACGAAAGAATCAGCATTTCAGCCATTTTGGCTGAGCGTCCGGAGGGGGATGATACAAAATCACTCCTCTCCCTGTCCCAGCCTGACGGGGTGACAACTATCGCTGAAAGCTTTACAGGATAAGTTTTTTAAGCTATCAACATTCAGAAAAATAATCCCAGAAATCTGGTATTCAACAACGAATCTATATGTCACCAATCGACTCGCCCTGATTGACTTTGGAGTCATAAAAAAGGTGCAGCATTGCGGAATCTAGATGGTCAGTTTTGTCCATAAGATTGTCGCCGTAATGCTTCACCTCTATACCCATCAACGTTTTTGGATAATTCTCTCTTCCTAACTCAAAGGGTTAGATAGCTGACGTGTAACCGAAAATCAGAGTAAATCGGAATCCTATTTGCCCTTTTCTACTGATTAGTCTGATTAGTGGTGTTATCAGGGGTCTGATTGGTAGTGTTATCAGGGGTCTGATTGGTAGTGTTATCAGGAGTCTGATTGGTAGTGTTATCAGGAGTCTGATCGCTGCTGGTATCATCAGGAGTCTGATCGCTGCTGGTATCATCAGGAGTCTGATCGCTACTGGTGCCAGAGCTTTGATTGTTAGTTGGGTTAGAGTTCGAGTCGTCAGGAGTATTAGAGTTCGAGTCTTCAGGAGTGTTAGAGTTCGAGTCGTCAGGAGTGTTAGAATCTGAGTCGTCAGCATCATTATTGGATGCAACCACACCTACCAGGTTAGGGAAGACTCGACTTCCAGGCCCTACAGCAACGTAGCTTGTGGTTGTACCGGGCTGTTCGTAAATCTTGAACTCGTTAACAAAGTTCGAGGCAGGCTCTGAAGAGGTAGTTGCGGTACTATTTGAATTGTTACTACTATTTGAGTTGCTACTATTTGAGTTGCTACTATTTGAATTGTTGTTAGTAGAACTATTAGTCGAGCTAGAGCCTGAATTTGAGGGCATAGTTATAAACTCGCCTGTGAGATCGACCTCAAAGTCAGCTGGATGGGATTTTCCATCAATGTCTACGGTAAATGCTGAAGCCGGAATGTTGCCCATACTGCCAGGGTCATCTCCTGCGGGCACAACTTGAAACACGAATACATCTGTAATAACGCTGGCGGTTGGCGTGTTACCTGCGGCACCGGAGGTAGCAACGAAGAAATCTGGATCGGTGCGAAACTGGGTACTGTCTGTAGGAGTTCCCGTCTGTGTTATAGAAGTTATGGTAAAGCTGAGTTCAGCTGGCACATTGGTGAAGGGGATAGTCGTACCATTAACCACACTTACAAAGGATACATTACCTGCAACATTTCCTTGATCGCCTGCTGCTGGAGTACTCCCGGGTGTAGTATCAAGGGTAGGAGAAAGGGCGGGTTCAAAGATGATAGATCCTGGAATATTTCCTTGCCCCGTAGTAATTTGCAGGTTGTCAATGACGAGAGGGTTGCCACCCTTCCCGATCACCCAGGCTCTATCATCAACGTTGCCATTGTTGGGGACAAAAATCAGACCATTGGAAAAAGCAGCACTTCCACCCGTAATCGGCACAATGTCACTGCTGGTAGTGGTTTGGCTATAAGCAGCAGGGGCAATGGCGATCGCTAAACTGCCAGCGAGACCTAAACTGATACTGTATTGAGAGAATTTGGTAATCATATTGCACCTGGTTCGTCAGTTCACAACAGAGAGTTTCACCCATCAGCTGCACAGAGTCCGTTAAGCCTAGGCTTGTCTGTGCCCATTAATATCAACGGTTCCCGGTAGATTCATAATGAGGTATAGGGGGAACTGCGCTGGTATCCCCATTACCAGACGACGGCACTAAAAATTTGTTTCCCAACTCGCTCAAGTGCTGGGGAAGATATGATCGAAATTGAGTTCTAGCTGCTCGGACGCTTACCATGACCGTGACTTCCCCTATAGAATTTCAAGATGCGTTTGATGTCATCGTTGTCGGTGCTGGACACGCTGGTTGCGAAGCCGCCCTTGCTGCCGCACGCCTAGGCTGCCGGACTCTCCTCCTTACTCTTAACTTGGACAAGATTGCTTGGCAACCTTGTAACCCGGCAGTCGGCGCACCAGCTAAATCTCAGCTGGTTCATGAGGTGGATGCCTTAGGGGGAGAAATTGGCAAAATGGCCGATCGCACTTACCTGCAAAAGCGGGTACTCAACTCCTCACGAGGGCCAGCGGTTTGGGCATTACGCGCTCAAACTGATAAGCGGGAATATGCAGCCGTGATGAAGGGGATTGTTGAGAATCAGGAGAACTTGACCATCCGGGAAGGTATGGTGACGGATTTGGTGCTGGGGGTCAATGATGAAGTACTAGGGGTGCAAACTTACTTCGGCGTTGCCTTTCAAGCACCCGCCGTCGTGCTAACTACTGGCACCTTTTTGGGCGGACGGATCTGGGTAGGGAACAAGTCCATGGCAGCAGGACGTGCTGGGGAATTTGCCGCTGTTGGGTTGACGGAAACTCTCAATCGGTTGGGGTTTGAAACGGGACGGCTGAAGACGGGAACTCCGGCACGGGTGGATAAGCGATCAGTAGACTACAGCCAGATGGCACCTCAACCAGGGGATGAAGAGGTACGCTGGTTTAGTTTTGACCCCGATATGTGGGTAGAACGGGAACAGATGCCTTGTTATATCACCCGCACTACGGCTGAGACTCATCGGCTAATTCAGGAAAATCTCCACTTGTCCCCGGTTTATGGGGGTTGGGTGGATGCTAAAGGGCCGCGCTATTGTCCCAGTATTGAAGATAAAATTGTCCGTTTTGCCGATAAGGACAGCCACCAGATTTTTATTGAACCGGAAGGGCGGGATATTCCGGAACTTTATATTCAAGGATTCTCGACTGGGTTGCCAGAAAATTTGCAATTACAGTTACTGCGCACCCTGCCGGGATTGGAAAACTGCATTATGCTGCGTCCTGCCTATGCTGTAGAGTACGATTACTTACCCGCAACCCAGTGTTACCCCACCCTGATGACTAAAAAGATTGAGGGGTTATTCTGTGCGGGACAAATTAACGGCACTACCGGATATGAAGAAGCAGCAGCACAGGGAATTGTCGCTGGGATTAATGCCGTGCGTTACGTTCGTCATCAAGAAGCGATCGTATTGTCTCGGGAGGAAAGTTATATCNNTATCGGCACTTTAATTGACGATCTGTGTACCAAAGATTTAAGAGAACCTTACCGGATGCTGACGAGCCGATCGGAGTATCGGTTGCTGTTGCGATCGGATAATGCGGATCGGCGTTTGACTCCGTTAGGGCGTGAAGTGGGGCTAATTGATAACCGACGCTGGGCAATTTATACCCAAAAACAGGCCAAGATTGCAACAGAAAAAGAGCGGCTCCAGATGGTGCGGGTGAAGGAGCATGATGAGTTAGGAGTAGCGATCGCATCCGACACTCAGCAAAAGATTAAAGGTGCCATTAGCCTCGCCGATTTACTGCGGCGTTCTGGCTTCCACTACGCCGATTTAGACCGTTACGGGCTAGGCAATCCTGACCTGAATCAAGCAGAACGAGAAGGTGCGGAAATTGATATTAAATATGCTGGGTATCTCCAACGTCAGCAAACCCAAATCGACCAAGTTTCCCGCCAAGCACATCGTCAGTTGCCGCCGGATTTAGATTACGACAGGATTGAGACCCTCTCGAAGGAGTCTCGGGAAAAGCTGATGAACGTCAAACCCCTTACAATTGGTCAGGCATCTCGCATTGGTGGGGTTAACCCAGCGGATATCAATGCTTTGCTGATTTATTTGGAAATGCGATCGCAGGATTTAACGAGGGTGCGTTAGCCCGGTAAAGGACAATACATTTCTTAAGATTCTATAATGGTTTAGGAAATAGAGATACCGGAGAGAAGACAACGGTTTACACACGTCCCCTAGCTCGTCTGATCGAACAACTGCAACGCTTACCTGGAGTTGGCCCTAAAACTGCCCAACGGCTGGCGCTGCACATTATCAAGCGTTCGGAGGAGGAAGTCAAAGCCTTAGCTCAAGCTTTAATTGAGGCAAAAAAGCAGGTGGGTTTATGTCAGGTGTGCTTTCACCTGTCTGCTGAATCTGTCTGCGATATCTGCCGCAACCCTAACCGGGATAACAGTACCATTTGTGTGGTGGCAGACTCCCGCGATGTGATTGCTTTGGAAAAAACCCGCGAGTATAGCGGTAAATATCACGTTCTTGGTGGTGTTATTTCGCCCATGGAGGGAATTGGGCCGGATCAATTACACATCCACCAGTTGGTACGACGGGCTAGTCAGAAGGAGATTAAAGAGGTCATTATTGCTATTAGTCCTAGCGTGGAAGGGGAAACGACTACGCTGTACGTGGGTCAGTTGATTAAACCTTTTACCAAGGTAACTCGAATTGCCTTTGGGTTACCGATGGGCGGCGATTTGGAATATGCCGATGAGGTAACCTTAGCACGGGCATTGGAAGGACGGCGGGAGTTGGATTAGGGTTTACCCTTCGGCGATGCTCAGGGTTTACCCTGAGCATCGCCGAAGGAAACGGGGTTAGAAACTGTAACTTGATTGCTATCCATATTGAGACAGAACTGCTGTTTTGTCCAAACATCAGGCATAGCTGTAACCATCCTTGCGATGGACAGCTTTGCAGTAATCGAGCTTTACTTAGCATTGACGGCTGCTGCATCCTTTAAAGGTCGCTTGGCTTGAGCTAATATCCGCTTAAGTAAATCAGGCTTCTTTGAGAGAAACTGCTCAATTGATTTTGTCCCTTTCTTGGTGTTGCATTTCTCACAAGCTAGACATAGATTAGAGAGACGGTTAGTACCCCCTTTGGCTCTAGGGTGAATATGCTCAATCTGTAAAGGAACATTTTCAGCTTCACAATACGCACATTGTCTTTGCCATTTTTCTAACAAATACTCACGGACTTCGTAGCCCAACGTAGGCTTTATTCAGCCTTAACCTGCACGTTCGTTAATCCGGATAGAAATTTCTACTTATGTCCAGATTTGGGTAGGTTTTTACGAACGGTGAATCTTGCCATCTGGCATGGTTGCCCCCTGTAAATCTACATCCATCAGATTAGCACTACTCAATTCTGCTCTAGTCAAGTTAGCTTGGCGTAAATTAGCGCCCATTAGGTTTGCTCTGGCTAAGTAAGCGTCTACCAGATCTGCTTCACTTAGGTTGGCTTCGCGCAAATTAGCCCGACTGAAGTCAGCCCGATTCAACCGAGTTAAACTCAAATTGGCCTGAGTCAATTGTGCTTTACTTAACTTAACATCCGGCATAACTGCCCCTCGCAAGTTGGCACCGATCAGATTTGCCTCATTTAAGTTGGCGCGTTCTAGCTTAACATTCATCAGGGTAGCGCCCTCTAGATTGGCACCCATAAGGCTGACTTCCGTTAGAAATGCCGAACTTAAATTTGCGCCGCTGAGATCGGCACCCTGAAGATCAGCATTGCGGAGGTTGGTTTCCCTCAAGTTAGCACCACTCAAGTTGACCTTTGACAGATCGGCACCCGCCAAATTTGCCCCCCGCAAGTCTACCTGGCACAAGGTTGCACCCCGCAGGTTGGCGATGTAAACTCTGCTTTCCTCCCGGAAGTTAGCACCTCGCAAACAGGCACCCGTCAGATCAGCACCACTCAAATTAGCACCTCGCAGATCAGCATCCATGAGGTTGGCATCCAGTAACTTTGCCAACGTTAGGTTAGTACTCCGCAAGTCTGCTCCTTGTAAGGTTGCCCCATGCAGGTCAGCACTACTGAGGTTAGCACCATTAAGCAAAGCCTGATTCAGGTTAGCACCACTCAGCCTTGTCCCGGTGAGATTGGTCTTTCTCAAATTAGCCCGACTCAGGTAGGCAAAAATCAGGGTTGCGTTGTGCAGATCCGCTCCATTGAGGATTATACCAATGAGGTCAGCACCAACTAGCTTGGCACCACTTAGACCCACACCGCTAAACTTGGTTTCTCCGGCGGCATATCGCTGAAGCAGTTCATTGGCATTCATAGTAGGGAATGGGGAATGGGGAATGG
>DNXU01000278.1:0-4260 GCA_003505715.1 Cyanobacteria bacterium UBA8803
GGGTGTTTGACCGGACATGATATTACGAATTTGAGATGCTCCCCTGTCTTTTTGCCTCATAGAATTGGCAGGTAATATATCCTAGGGAATAAATTAAAGCCGCGTTACTGGATGCTCCCACCACAGGGCCAATTACAGGTAGAACTTCCACCACACTTAATCCACTCTTAAGCGCTCCCGAACCTCCTACCGACAAGCCGAAAATGGCCAGAACTTCGCCTCGTCGTGTTGGATCTGTTAGAGAAAATCCGTAAGCCGCAGCAATGCGATAGACCATCTCAGCTTGGAGTGCCGTAATTGCCGCTACCTCGATCCCGAACAAGGTTAGCGCTAAAGGAGGTACAAAATTAGTAGCTAATCCAATCCCTCCTGCTTTGAGAGCAGCATCACTAATAATACGCTGAGCCAGCCGATCAGGGGCTTCTAACGGATATAAGCGCCGGAGCTGATCTACCTCACTTTGAGCCTTGCCCACATCCACTTGACCGAGTGCCGTTAATAGCAAGTTGATGCCTGGAACTTTAGCAGCATATTTAATAACTGGATTTTCCGCAATGGGCGCGACCATTTTACCTACCGTTTCCGTCCCCTGTTCCAAGAATTGCTGAGTTGCAGGGCCAACGGTCTTACTTACAGCCGTAGTAGTGTTGGCAATGTTATTAGCAGTAACCTGCATTGCCTCTGAAGCCACCTGAGCAAGATTAGTTGCTGTAGCGATCGCTTCATTAATAGGGTCTGTGCATGAACCTTTTCTGCCTTGTGCTGCCATAGGTTTCGGTTAACTTCTATACGTCCTGGTTAACTTAACCTTTACTGTATGAACAGCCGAGAGCCAGCAGCCTCTATCCTGTGATAGTAATTGGATTAACTAGAAGAATGAGAAATTCTTAGGGTTCGTTACGCGGTAGCTCACGCACCATCCCACTATATATGGCAATATGGCGAGCTGCATAAGTCCTGAAAGCTTAAAGTTGGGTCTTGTTACCAAAGACCCAACCTACAAAGGTGAGATCTTCCCAGTTCTATTCCCTATCCCATACTTCCAAAGCGACGCCAAGGTTTAAAAGCATTATTAACACCAACAAAAGCAGGTGCTAATTCCGGATGGTGACGGCGCAGAACACTCAGCATGGAATTATTCTCAATCCAATCTAGGCCAAATTGAGTGTAAATCTCTGCTCGGTAGTCATTAGTAAAGAAGCGATCGCTTTTCAGCCGTCGGGAAGCCATCAGGATAAAGACGCGAAACGCCGTATCGCTAAAACCAAAGCCTTCTGGTAAATCCTCTGCAAACAGACCCACCATTAAATCTACGCTGTCAATATCATTGTTATAGACCTCGCGCAGTTCTTTCACCCATTGCTGATTACTGGTAATCTCTTCAAAGGACTTGACCCGACCCCTACCGATGATCTCCCGAAAACGGTTGTAGCGAGGGATACCCCGTTCGCGATCGCGCAGGATATCAACAGCTGCTAAATCAAACACTTCACCATCGTCTTTGATCAGTTCTCGCAGGAAGTCCGGGTAATTATGTAGGGTAATCGCTCCGGGGTGAGAAATTCCAAAGGAGTAGAATAAATCCGGTGTCGCTACCTCTTCCATGAGGGTACGAGCTTTTTTCCCAAAGCCCTCCTCAAACTTTTTCTCGGCTAGAAATTGGCCATCCCGATGGGAATAAAAATTAAACTTGTCTGGAATCAGAGGATGCATCCGATAGACCGATACAAATTCTTCAGTAAGGTAGTAGGGAGCCGTATGGTGATCGCTCGTTGAACCAACAATGCCACTCAGCAATTCAGTGTCACCGATGCGCCCGAAGAACTTTTTCACATCCTTGCCCAGCAGTCCGTACCAGTTGGCATTCAGAGCAATATCTGTGGCGGGATGCGGCAGGATGGCAGGAGTCCATTCTACTGTATGGATTTTAGCCAACAAAGCGGCATTGATTAGTCGAGCGTGGTCGAAGAGTTGGTTATCTGTCCAATCAGGATACTTTTGCTTGAGGCGATCGCAGATCGAGTTATGTTCCTTGACAAACAGGGTATGCAACATGCTCAGGCCAAACCACCAAGTTCCGGGAAAGCCGACTTGCTCAATCCCATCTGAATTCAATGGTAAAAAGCCGTCGGCACCGATGAGCAATTTGCCATCAACATGAGAGCGAACTTTATCCATCGTCTCCTGTTCGCTGCCATAAATCTGCGACGCATCCCACCAATGGGTTACCTTACTGATAAATGTAGGCGGGTTTTGATTGCCATCATGGCGAGTGGCATCTTCTAAGGTTTTTCTAACCCTGAGAGAGCCGTATTTTTGCTGCCAAGGGTCATCTTCTGGCAAGGGAATCTCGTAGCTATTATTAGGTTGACCGGGGGGCTGACTGTCCCCATGGGTGAACCAGTCATGAGTCTGAAATTGAATCCATGAGGCAGCATGGAGATTCAAGATAGTTGCAGGATGAAACTTATCCCGTTTCAGTAATACTTGACTGACAACCCGAGGGCTAGGCTTGAGCAGATTTGGGGCATCAACTTTGGCATCTTTTAAGGGCACATTACGCCCCATTCGAGTGCCAGCCATGCCCATTTCCGGGCGATCTAAGTCATTAAAGCTCCCATCTACAGTACGAACTCGCAAATGGCTGCCGTCAGGACTCGGCACAGGTTTAGGTAACTCGCCTTGATTGGGGATTTGGGATGTATCGTGCAGATTCTCTTCCCGCAATTTATTACGGAACTCAAGTAATTTTAAGAGAGCCAGAGGAGTAGGTAGCTTGTGCCATGGAATGCCAAACATTGCGATATTCCTTAGATCAAAACTTAAAGTGAAGTAAATGTTGCTCTTTAACTAAATTACTAAACGTGGTTGTGAAGTTCGGTTTTCCTCAACTCTTGCTGCAAATCCTGCATAAAGTTAACGAAGAAATCCTTGAAAACACAAGCTCGCTCTGGAGTTCCGGTGCCAAAAGTGAAGTAGAGGTTATGGGTCTTGGTAGCGGCTTTGCCAACTTCCAGGATTATTACTGTCTTTCCTGGAGTTATCGGAGATGATAACAGACCATCAAAAGTTGACTCTTGTACAGCTATCCGAGGAACTTGGGGCGTTGGAGCATGGGTTGTAAAGATTTCTTCGACAGGCTTTTCTATATTATCTTTTAAGATTCTTAACGCTCCTGCTGTAGCCTGAACTACCTCTCCGATATTATGTCCAGCATCTACCAGATGGACACCTTTAGGAAGGGTATAATCGCAGTAATCCATAATTTCCTTTTGGCATTTTCTCGCCTGACTATATTTCCAGGGCAAGATCGCCTCACCTGGGCTCTGTAATGTATGTTTGGCCGCTTGGGTAATAGATAACGGAATCTCTTCCTCAAAAAATCTCTGGTTTACTATTTGAACCATAGCATGAGCGAGAACCTCATCTGTAGCATTTGCCTGCAACAGTTCAGCAATTGTTTTGACATCTGCTTCGGTATAGCCAATTCCTACTTTTTCTTCAAGATAATTTCTTCTGATTGTAAAGCTAGGATCGGCAGCAGATTCAAAGGGGAAAAACCACAAGTCACGCTCATCATCATAGAACTTTGTAGCTCGGAAATAAAATTGCACCCACCAGGGCAAAGCAGAACTTTCGTATACGTGAAAACGATCGACAGCGCCTGAGGTCTCAATTGTTCTGATATGTTCCGGGTCAGATACTATGATGATGTCTAACAAAAAGGGGATTTTGATCCGAAGTGGATTAAACCAAGACTTGTTGCTAGTTGACATTTATTGTTCTTCCTTATTGCTTATAAAACCAGAACCATACCACTCTATTGATGCCATCTCTATAAGTTAGGTTGCTTTTTGGGGAACGAGCGAGGTGAACTGGCTTTTCCTGAGATCTATCCGGCAGGTGGGCGTAAATAAACTTCACAGTCCGAAGTCGGGTTTCTCTAAGAAACCCGACTTCTGGGCCCCTGCGAGTTTGGGGTTTAATTGAGCTTATCTACTTATAGCAAGAAGCGCCCGATAGCAACTCTCTGTTGAGCTATTTATGTCTTAATGATTACAAACTTAATGGCTATTTACTCTGCCACAAGACATAATTATGTATTTTACTTATGTCTATCTAAAGAGTGAAGCAGTTTTTATCCTGTTGTGCTAGCTATCATTAATCAAATATAATCACCAGGGCGGGTTTCGACTTCGCTCAACCCTAGGTTTAGACTTCACTCAACCCTAGGTTTAGACTTCACTCAACCCTAGGTTT
>DNXU01000278.1:4365-6038 GCA_003505715.1 Cyanobacteria bacterium UBA8803
TTCCCTTGCCTGCCGGATGCAGAACTGTTCCTCCTAAGAACGGTATTTCAAGTTCGACTCTTGATCAAGGGGCTGATTAGATTTTAGATTTTAGATTTTGGATTTTAGATTGAAAAATACTCTGCAATCTAAAATCTAAAATTTGCAATTACCAATTACCAATTACCAATTATGAACTTTCTTGCAACCGCGCTACTAACTCAGCCCGGGCAGATACGTTCAGCTTCCGGAACATTCGTTTGAGCGCCTGCTTTACCGAATTTTGGGTAATCCAAAGTTCGGCACCAATTTCAGCATTCGTCAATCCCTTGGCAACTAACTCAGCAATCTGCCTTTCTCGTGGGGTCAGGCGGCTAGCGACTAATAGCTTGGGTTGGGCAGGTTGCGATCGCAAGGTAGCCAGACGTGCTGACAGATGAAGGCATAAACCCGTTAGATCCGCTAAGTCCTTAGTACCAAACGCGGGTGCGTGGCGAGGACGAGCAAAATAAAGACCACCCATCAGACGACCACCGCTGACAATAGGTCCCATCATCACATGTTCGCGATCGTGACCAGCATAACAATTCTGGTACACTTCCGATTGTTGCCAAATCTCTGGAGAGAGTACCAGCGCCTCATGAGCCGGAGCATGGTGTTCGAGCACGTAGCGCAGCACCGGATCTACCCTACGACCGAGCTTACCGTAGCTCTCAACAAACCTATCCACATCTGGTCCACCTTGCATTTCTACTTCAGCCAAGTGGGATTCCTCGTTCAGTAGACACAGACCCCAATATTGGGCGTCAAAATGCTCCCCTAAGGAATCCATCAGGTGCAGGCGAAGTTCCTGCTCGTCACGAGCATTAGCGATCGCTTGGAAAAGGGGGTGTAGAGAATTAGCCATGAACCATGTGCGTAGTGTACCCACTTGGGGTCTATGCGACCTTGATAGTCCCTACTATGCTAGTTTACAGCAACGAAAAAGCTAACCAAGAGGATAGGAAAGGCGCATGGTAGGAGTACAAATATCTGCTCGTGACCTCTTTCGGGCTGCTTATGAAAACCGCTACACCTGGGAACATAACTTCCCTGGCTACACAGCCGATATCACGTTCAAGCAGGACGACCAAGTTTTTACAGGATCGGTGCGCGTCAACCGGGATCTGAAAGCTGAAGTCTTTGATGTAGAAGACGAACAAGCCAAGCAAGCAATTCATAGCCAGCTATGGGAAACCGCAATTCACCGCATCCGCCGCACCTTTGAAGAAACCCACGGGAAGAACACTTTCTCCTTTGGGGAAACGGATGAAACTGGTGCCGTCGAAATTTTAATGGGGGGTAAAGCCGAGGGCGATCGCTACAAAGTCCGCGATAATGAAGTGTCCCTCGTCCACCGTCATATTCACGGCGTTGTAGTTACCATCAATACCTTTAGTTCCCACCACACTGGGGAGGGTTACTTATCCCACCGTTACGACTCGGTTTATCATGACCCTAAAACCGGGGAGCAAAAGGGCGGTAAGAGTGAGTTTGAGGATAATTACGAAAAGGTAGGTGACTATTTCATCCTGACCCGCCGCGTGATTGAAACTGAGACAGAAGGGAAAGTTTCAGTTCAAGAGTTTATCTTCTCCAACGTGCAACTTTTAGAGGCGGTAGCACTCGGCTAGTAGCCCCCCTAACCCCCCAAC
>DNXU01000121.1:0-6168 GCA_003505715.1 Cyanobacteria bacterium UBA8803
GATGCCCAATTACCAATTACCAATTACCAATTCCCCATTCCCCATTCCAAGGTTAGTCTTTATATATTACTGTGGGGGGGTGGGGGCGTTTTTGCTTACGCTGAGTGTAAAGTTAGCCTGCTTTTGGGCAATCACGTCAATCAAGTAGTCGCCACCGTTGGGAAACTGAGCTTTCCAAAATTTTATCCCTGAGGCATCTGGCACTAGCTCCCCGTCAGGATTGCGGATATCTAAGGTCACGTTACCTTCGATCACTTCTGCGGTTAGTTGTTGTCCTGGTTGAAGGCTAACTACATAGCGCTTAATTTTCTGCGGTGTGGTTTGGCCGTCAAACTGAATTGCAGATTCACCTGAGGGAAAGTTAACCCGTTGCGTATCATAGGATGGGGACGGGGGCGGGCTGTCTGTTGGCGTTGGTTTCGGCGACTCCGTTAAATTTAACCGTAGTTCGTAATCGCTCTGGGGTACGCCTTTAACTGTACGCATTTGAATGGTATAGTCCCCAGTGAAAGGCAGTTTTCCTTGCCATTGCTGCACCCGCGTCGCCTGATTATCAACGGGTTGCCCGTCGGGTCCGAGTATGGTCATCAAGACACCTTCACTTGGGATAAAGGCTCTGAGCTGCTGGTCTTGTTTGCCTGGGATGATGTAATTAGCAGTTGTGTTTTCCCTTAAATTCCCTTCTCTTGAGAAAGGTTTACCGGGGGCTACAGATAACCTCTGACTAAAGGATTGAGCTTTTGGTGGGGTCGGGGATGGTGAGGGGGACTCGGTCTCCGTTGGCGATGGCGAGGGGGACTCGGTCTCTGTTGGTGATGGCGAGGGGGACTCTGTTTCCGTGGGTAAGGGTGAAGGGGATTCTACAATGGGTTGCGTGGGTTGAGGTTCCCGCTTGTTGACAAAGGTACTAACTAGTGCCCAAGAGGTCAGTCCCGTCAACAAGGCTAAGGCTGTACCAATGCCCACTACTGCCCAAGGTTGCTCAAACAGTTTATTACTGTTGGGGTCACCGATGACTGGGTCGGGGCGTCCTGGAGTTCTGGCACTAGCTGGTTCAGGATCGGGGCGGCGTCCTACTGCTACCGTAGCCATGCGGGAGGCATTGGGATCTGGGGCTGAGGCAGGGGAGGGGCTGGTTTGCAGTGCTTGCAGTACTTCCATGGCGGATGGATAGCGATCGCCTGGTCTGTAACTCAGCATTCGCTCCAGAACCCGAGCCAAGTCATCGCTAACATTGACCCACGAACGCCAGTTCCAAGTCAGCTGGGTGTTATCGAGGAGATCCCGTGGCTCTTTGCCAGTTAGGAGTACTACAGCTGTAACAGCTAAGGAATAAAGGTCGCTACTGGGATAAGAGCGACCAGTCTGGATTTGCTCGCTGGGTGCATAACCTACTTTACCCACAGTTGTGGCTGGGGTTGAAACATCAGGGGATTGCATGCGAGTGGCTAGCTCTTTAACTACGCCGAAGTCAATCAGCACTGGCACCCTGTCCCGATTACGCAAAATAATATTATCTGGGGTGATATCTCGGTGAATAATCCCTTTACTGTGGATATGTTCCAGTACGGGCAATAACTGCTGCAATAGCTGTCTGACCTCGGCCTCTGAGAAGACTGGAGCGATCGCCGATGGCATCTGGGTGGCTGGGGGGGAGCCAGAACTGGCAGGTGGCGTTTGTGGCTGAAAGCGACCGAGTTGGGCTAGGCGATCGTTAAGTAGGTCGCGGTAGGTTTTCCCCTCTACATAGTCCTGTACCAAAAACAGCCGCCCATCCTGCTCAAAAGTAGCTCGGAACTCAGGAACTTGGGGATGTCTGATCTGATAAAGTGTTGATGCCTCTCGCTGGAAGAGTTCCTTGGACTTGTCTAGCACTTGAGCCTCTGCTTGAGGCGGAATCAATTCCTTGAGAGCACAAGGTTCATTGAATCGGTTCAGGTCTTCTGCCAGGTAAGTCCGACCAAATCCGCCTTGACCAAGAACCCTGATCAAGTGGTAGCGATTTTGCAGAATAGTTCCAGAGACAATTGGTGGTTCCATGAGCGTGTCAATCAGGTTTTAAGGGGAAACAGGAACGATGTCTAGCACCCAGTTTAATGTCACTGGCAACAAGGCAGGTTGCTCCCTTCACTTCTCTTTAAGAGTATCGTGCATCAAGGGTCAGTATTCAGCCATCAGCCCTGTTGGTCTGTTGGTGTGTTGCCATACATCAAGTATCCTGGCTGTTGCAGAATATGCACTTGAATACCAGGACATTGTTGATTGTCTTTAAGGCTGAATGCTAACAATCAAAGCATGTCGCCAATCCTATGCTACCCTTGAGGATTTGGGAATTTCTCTTAGCTAAAACTTATCAATTTTTCTGTAGACTTTGTTCTAACTTATAATTTTTGCGGGTTTAAGGCATATGCCTTTAGGTAGACCTGGCTCTTAGGCTCCCATAGAGCATTGCCGCAATAATAATCGAGAATACGGCTATTAAAAGGGAATAGGGAATAGGAAAAACTGTCCCCTGTTCCCTATTGCCTATTGCCTTCTTTGATGGAATAACCCTGGTTAACCGCCATGAGACAATATTGATTTTTTTATAGAAAAATGAAAATTGCTTATTAAATTCTTGTGCGCCATGAAGGTTAAGTATACAACTAATAAAATACCAGACCACGCTTTTTTATAAGTAATTCAAGTTCTCATGGGTTCAGAAGGGTTGACGTTACTAGACTGGTCAAGAGGTATAAAATTCTTAAAAATGTTTATAACAGGTAATGCTAAGATTGCCTTGAAATGAGCTTCGAGGGTCTGCTGTGAGCAGTTCTGCAACTTTAACGTTTCCGCCTACACTGCCGCTGATTGCGGACAACAATCGTCTGCGACTGTTTTCTGGTTCTGCTAATGTTGGGCTTGCTACAGAGGTAGCTCGCTATCTCGGTATGGATTTAGGGCCAATGGTGCGCAAGCGCTTTGCGGATGGAGAGTTATACATCCAAATTCAAGAATCCATTCGTGGTTGTGATGTTTACATAATTCAGCCAACCTGCCATCCGGTAAACGATAGCTTGATGGAATTGCTAATTATGATCGATGCCTGCCGTCGGGCGTCAGCACGGCAAATTACCGCAGTCATCCCTTACTATGGTTATGCTAGAGCAGATCGCAAAACTGCTGGGCGCGAGTCAATTACGGCCAAGCTAGTTGCTAATCTGATTACCGAGGCGGGTGCCAATCGAATTTTAGCAATGGATTTGCATTCAGCTCAAATCCAGGGTTACTTCGACATTCCCTTTGACCATGTCTACGGTTCTCCAGTCATACTAGGTTACCTGGAGAGCAAGCAACTCTCTGACATTGTAGTCGTTTCACCAGATGTCGGTGGTGTTGCCAGAGCCAGAGCATTTGCGAAAAAGCTCAATGATGCCCCCTTGGCAATTATCGACAAGCGGCGGCAAGCTCATAATGTGGCAGAAGTAATGAATGTTATTGGCGATGTTAAGGGCAAAACTGCCGTGCTGGTAGACGATATGATTGATACCGCTGGCACTATTGCCGCAGGAGCCAACATTCTGCGGCAAGAGGGCGCTCGTCAAGTCTATGCCTGTGCTACCCATGCGGTGTTTTCGCCACCTGCCATCGAGCGTCTCTCTAGTGGCATATTTGAAGAAGTGATCGTCACCAATACCATCCCGGTTCCCGATGCCAACCGCTTTAAACAGCTCACGGTGCTTTCAGTAGCTAACTTGCTAGGAGAAACGATCTGGCGGATTCACGAAGATAACTCAGTCAGCAGTATGTTTCGCTAGTTATTAGTTATGAGTTATTAGTTATGAGTTATTAGTCGGCTTGGCCAATGGCTAATAACTAATAACTAATCACAATAGGCGGCCATTTTCCTGAGATTCATAGAAGAGAGACTGCTTAGTCGTGTCTATCGGCCAATCTGGATTTTGGCCGCCGATGAGCAAGCGCTCAATCTGGACGTATTCCTTAGACAGCTGCTTAAGAGCGTTAATCAACACATCAAGTGCGATCGCGTCAGAGGTTCCCAAATCAAACCAGCAGCGCCCCCAAACTCCTTCATACTCAAACTCACCCTTATTATGCATGAGTGCCATCAAGCTGCTTTCTTCTTCCCGGTCATCATAGTCTATGTAGCTGATATCAATTCCAACCTCCTGAACCTGTAGGTTTTCCGCGTTAAATCCTCCTAGTTTACCTAGGTAAAACCAAGAGTTGAAAAGCTCTTCGACATATTCTTTCTCCATCGGTGAAGGAATGGTGCTGAACTCTAACCAAATCCATAAATCGAAAGGATTGTACTCGCGGAACTGTACTTGCATAGCTGTCAATTATTTATTAGTTGACTCTAGTTCTAAATTATGAGCGTTGTTGCCGCCAGAAAATACCCAGATCGGCTATTTTTTGCATCTCGTACAACACATCAATGAAATTACTGCCACTTTCTTTCTCCATCTAAACTATCGGCAAGTACGAGTTTAAACTTAAAACCCATGGCCAGGAGTTCTCTAATTATTTGAGCGGCCATCTTGCGATCGCACCAAAAATTACTTTGAAGCGTCCCACTACCAGAAAGAGGTCGGTGACTTAATCCTTAATCGGATGTTTGGCTATACCACAGAAAAAATTCCCCCTGATTTTGGCGTTCTCCTCACACCCCATAATATCGAATCCCACCTAGCCAAGATCCTTGATGACCACGGAAAAAAAACTCTTCCCATTCCCCTTCGGCTACGCTCAGGGTAAACCCATTCCCCATATTTGAGTTTGGATTGCTATGATTGGAGCTTGCTTTAATTTACTGACATCATCAGTAATAGTCGGTGCAATCTACTAGGAGCCTGTATGCAAATGTCCAAAACCGCATCCCAACCCAAACATATTGTTCTCACCTCTCATCCAGGCCATTGGGCAGCGAAACCCCCACGTATCCACTGGGGAGAACGGAACCCCCTCAAACGAGGGCCAATAGTTGGGACAGTAACGAACCCAGCACACCGCAATGTGATTGGCACTCACTCCGGTTCTTATTCAGTCTACCGTGCTTTAGCCGTTGCCAGTGGAGCACTTCATCCCAATCACCGCGCCGATCTGACCAACACTGCTCCCATTGTTGCCATCGGCTCCCATCCTAGTTGGGCTGACCCCAATCGTATCGTTTCCCTAGATCCCTTTGGCGCAATGGTGGGTGAAGTGTACGCTGAACTCTACGAAAAGGGATACGATATTCGACCCACGATCGCCATTACCAAAGCTCATGTCAACCTGCCCGAAATCCAAGACGCGATCGCTAAGGGGCGCTTGTCCGTTGACGGTAAAATCGTCAAAGATGGCGGCAATTTAGTCGTGACTAAGGTAGCAATTGACCCTGTCTGGTATCTGCCGGGAATTGCTCACCGCCTCAAGGTTCCCGAAGGCGAACTGCGCCGTGCCTTGTTTCAGCAGACAGGGGGGATGTTCCCCGAATTAGTCACCCGCCCGGATTTACACATCTTCTTACCCCCCATCGGCGGTATCACGGTTTATATTCTTGGCGACGTTGCCGCCATTACCGATCCCCATCGCCTACTAACCGTGCGAGTTCATGACGAATGTAATGGTTCAGATGTTTTTGGTTCCGATATTTGTACCTGCCGTCCTTATCTGGTACACGGTTTAGAAGTCTGTGTCCAAACTGCACAACAAGGTGGTGCAGGTGTATTAGTTTACTTGCGCAAGGAAGGTCGCGCCTTGGGCGAGGTAACCAAGTTCCTCGTCTACAATGCTCGCAAGCGGCAAGAAGGAGGCGATCGCGCTGATGCCTACTTCAACCGCACCGAATGTGTAGCAGGCGTACCCGATATGCGCTTCCAAGAACTCATGCCAGATGTGCTGCATTGGCTGGGAATTGCGCGGATCGACCGTTTTGTCTCCATGAGCGACATGAAATACAACGCGATCGTCAACTCTGGTATCGAGATTGTCAAGCGCATCCCAATTCCCGAAGAATTAATTCCTGCCGATGCCATGGTAGAAATTGCCGCCAAGCAAGCCGCTGGCTACTATACCGAAAAAGCCGTACCCGATGCCCTGACTTTAGCAACTATTAAAGGCCGCAGTTTTACCGATTAGTTGTTGGTTGTTGGTTGTTGGTTGTTAGTTGTTGGTTGTTGGTTG
>DNXU01000121.1:6251-8370 GCA_003505715.1 Cyanobacteria bacterium UBA8803
AATAACAAACAACAAACAACAAATAACAAACAACAAACAACAAACAACAAACAACAAACAACAAACAACAAACAACAAACAACAAATTATAGGAAGTTGCTTTGAACAATCACGAACAGGAAGCGATCGCTTACTTGAGAACGCCCGCAGCAATTCGAGAGGGATGCGATCGCTTTTTTACTTTAGCCTGTGCTGAGGAGTTAGCTCACTTTCGCTGCGATTTAAACCAGCTAGACCGGGTTGCGCATTACACAATTGAGGTCATGCGCGACGAATATCCCCATTTCCATATCCCGTTTCACAGCCGCTGGCGACATTTTGAAGCGGGAAACGTCCCGCGTTTAGCCGAACTCGCACAAAAATTAACAGGACTTACTCCCCTCGAAAAAGCTCAAACCCAGTTTGATTTAGTCATCATCAGTGTCTTGCTGGATGCTGGTGCTGGTGCAGATTGGCAGTATCGGGAACTGGAAACGGGACTGGTATTTGCTCGTTCGGAAGGATTAGCTGTTGCCAGTTTTCGGATGTTCTGCCAGGGGACATTCTCCAGCAACCCGGAGTATCCCCTACAAGTTGACGCTCAAGGATTACAAGAATTAACATTCGATCGACTCGCCCGAGGATTTCAAGGGAGTCAGATCAATCCTCTCCTCAGTTTAGAAGGTAGGTTAAAACTCTTGCAGCGTTTGGGACAGTCCCTGCAAGCTTTTCCCCACCTGTTTGGTGCAGACAATCCTCGCCCTGGTAATCTAGTCAATTATTTATTGGGTTTGGTAAGGGGAACTCAGACAAAGAACCAGGAGAATTTTGCCCTATCTTCTTATGACTCCCCACTCCCCACCCAACTAGCAGCCACAACCGTACTGAGTGCTGTTTTAGAGGGAATGAGCAATATTTGGCCGGGAAGATTGGCGATCGCAGGGGTTAATTTAGGTGATGTTTGGACTCATTCAGCTCTAGAAGGGGATAAAATTAGCGATCGCTACGTGCCTTTTCACAAACTTTCTCAATGGTTAACCTACTCGTTGTTAGAACCGTTGCAAGAATTGGGTTTGGAGATTACTGGACTTGATGAACTGACGGGTTTAGCAGAATATCGCAATGGTGGTTTATGCCTGGATCTAGGGCTGTTAGCAGTCAAAGACCCAGCCATTTTACACCAGCGTCACTTACCAGCGTCTGAAGTGATTGTTGAGTGGCGGGCGCTGACTGTTAGCCTGTTGGACAAAATTGCAGCCACTATTCGACAACATCTTAACTTGACGGCGGAGCAGCTGCCTTTAGTGAAAGTCTTACAAGGAGGAACTTGGACGGCAGGAAGACGCATTGCCGCACAGTTGAGAACAGGGGGTATCCCCCCTATTCAGATTGAGAGTGATGGTACGGTATTTTAGTTGTTGGTTGTTTGTTGTTTGTTATTGGTTGTTGGTTATTTGAAGTGTCAACAAAGATTGAATCTGTTGGTTATCTTAATATTTTAATTTTTTAACGCCAAGGACGCAGAGTTTTTAATGGCAGTGTCTGAGCGTACTAAACCAACCAACAACCAACAACATGACCGCTAAAGTTAATATAATTAACCATCCTTTTGTGCAGCACAAGTTAACGTTGATGCGTCAGGCGGATACTAGTACAGCCAAATTCCGCCAACTTATGAAAGAGGTTGGTATTTTGTTAGCCTACGAAGTGACGAGGGATTTACCCCTCAAGCCCGAACCCATCAAGACGCCAATCGCTCCGATGCTAGCTCCCATGCTGGCCTCAGAAAAGAAAATGGTGATTGTCTCAATTATGCGGGCAGGACAAGGAATTGTGGACGGTATTCTAGAACTAATACCCTCAGCCCGTGTCGGTCATATTGGGTTGTATCGCGACCCCATTACTTATATCCCGATTGAGTATTATTGTAAGCTGCCCCATGATGTGAAACATCGAGACATTCTTGTTGTCGATCCAATGGTCGCCACGGGCAACACCGCAGTAGCAGCAGTTGACCGCATCAAGGAAATTAGTCCCTTATCGATAAAGTTTTTATGTTTATTAGCAGCTCCAGAGGGGATTGCCAATTTCCACCACCATCACCCAGACGTACCTCTTTATACCGCAGCAATTGATGAAA
>DNXU01000121.1:8398-8532 GCA_003505715.1 Cyanobacteria bacterium UBA8803
AATTGATGAAAAGTTAGATGAACACGGTTATATAGTACCAGGGCTAGGAGATGCTGGCGATCGCCTCTACGGCACAAAATAGCTGAGCTAAGAATAATACCTAACAACCAAATTGCCAACCACTTGCATTGGTT
>DNXU01000121.1:8803-9118 GCA_003505715.1 Cyanobacteria bacterium UBA8803
ACTCGCCACGTTCAATGCACCCAATGTTTAGGTGCCCTAGAAGGCAAGGATTGGTGGATGGCGGTAGCTCCTCCTAGCCAAGGACAACAGCCAGAAATCGAGGCAGTTAAAGCATTCTGGATTCCGGGTAACTGCTTCATCAAGCTAGAAATGGGCACTTGGCACGCTGGCCCTTATTTTGACCATGATGTTGTAGATTTCTACAATCTGGAACTTAGCGATACCAACGAGGTTGACCATTTCAGCCACGATTTTCTCAAGAGTCACCATCTGGAATTTGAGATTGTCTGATAGGAGTGAAGCATTTCGACGATC
>DNXU01000121.1:9314-12446 GCA_003505715.1 Cyanobacteria bacterium UBA8803
TCATCCCTCATCCCTCTCCCCATTTAAAAGAGATCCGACCCCCCTTGCCTAAATTCCCGAACCCCCTCAGTGCGAGCGAAAATGATAGGATGATCGTAAAAATGCCGCATTAAAGCGGTGGCTCCTAAGGGATCAGTCGTTAGTTTCTAAAGGCTCTGAAAAGTTTGTTTAACCTCTGTGCCGACTATCCTCGTCTTTAGTCCCTAACCTCTACCCCAGCTCAAGCGCGAATAGAAGTATCCCTCTCCTGCTATGTTAAAAAATGTACTGGGCGACCCCAACGCACGGAAACTTAAAAGATACCAGCCATATGTTGCCGATATTAACGTCTTAGAAGAAGACATCTGCAAGCTGTCGGACGACCAGCTCAAGGGCAAAACCGCAGAATTTAAACAGCAGCTGGAGAAAGCCACAACCGATCAAGAGCGAGCCGAGCTGCTTGATGAGCTGTTGCCAGAAGCTTTTGCCGTAGTGCGGGAAGCCGGACGGCGAGTTTTGGGAATGCGCCACTTTGATGTCCAGCTTTTGGGTGGCATTGTCCTACACAAAGGGCAAATCGCTGAAATGAAAACTGGTGAAGGGAAAACCCTGGTTGCTACCCTACCAGCTTATCTCAACGCCCTGACAGGTCGGGGTGTTCATGTGGTTACAGTCAACGACTACCTGGCTCGTCGGGACGCGGAGTGGATGGGACAAGTCCACCGCTTCTTGGGACTGACAGTAGGACTGATTCAATCGGGAATGGGACCAGCAGAGCGACAGCGTAACTATGCTTGTGATATTACCTATGCCACCAACAGCGAGTTAGGCTTCGACTACCTGCGGGACAACATGGCTACTTCGATGGCTGAGGTTGTGCAACGCCCGTTTAACTATTGCATCATCGACGAAGTAGACTCGGTATTAATTGATGAGGCAAGGACACCCTTAATTATTTCCGGGCAGGTGGAACGCCCCAGCCAGAACTATATGAGGGCGGCAGAAGTAGCGCGATCGCTCAAACCGGAAGAACATTACGAGGTCGATGAAAAAGCCCGTAACGTCATCATGACGGATGAAGGCTTTATCGAAGCTGAAAAGTTACTGGAAGTTGAGGATTTGTACGATCCGGAGAACCCCTGGGCTCATTACGTCTTTAATGCGATTAAGGCTAAGGAATTGTTCATCCAGGATGTGAACTACATCGTGCGCAACGGGGAAGTAGTTATTGTTGATGAGTTCACCGGACGGGTGTTGCAGGGACGCCGCTGGAGTGATGGACTCCACCAAGCCATTGAGGCAAAAGAAGCAGTAGAAATTCAAAAAGAAACCCAAACTCTGGCCACCATTACCTATCAGAATTTCTTCTTGCTCTATCCCAAACTGGCTGGGATGACGGGTACGGCTAAGACGGAAGAGGCGGAATTTGAAAAAATCTACAACCTGCAAGTAACGATTATTCCCACTAACAGAGTGTCCGGACGCCGGGACTTGTCTGATGTGGTTTATAAAACAGAGACGGCGAAGTGGCGGGCAGTAGCTCAGGAATGTGCCGATATGCACGAGCAAGGACGCCCGGTACTTGTGGGTACAACCAGTGTCGAAAAATCAGAACTCCTGTCCCATCTGTTGAACGAGCTGGAAGTGCCCCACAATCTCCTCAACGCTCGACCGGAGAACGTGGAACGGGAATCAGAAATTGTAGCGCAAGCTGGTCGTAAAGGAGCTGTTACGATTGCTACGAATATGGCAGGGCGAGGCACCGACATTATTTTGGGCGGTAATGCTGACTATATGGCAAGGCTAAAACTGCGGGAATACTTTATGCCCAAGATTGTCATGCCAGAGGATGAAGAGGCGTTCGCCCCCATAGCTGTGCCAGGAACTGAGGGGCGTTCCCACGGGCAAGGGTTTGCTCCCGGCAAAAAGGTAAAAACCTGGAAAGCGAGTCCCCAAATTTTTCCCACCGAACTCTCAGAAGAAACCGAACAACAGCTAAAGGGTGCGGTGAAGTTTGCGGTACAGCAGTACGGGGAAAGAAGTTTGTTGGAACTGGAAGCGGAAGAAAAAATAGCGATCGCTTCAGAAAATGCGCCAACTGACGACCCCGTGATTCAACAGTTACGAGCTGTCTATAAAGGAATTCGGGAAGAATACGAAGCCTTTACCAAGCACGAACACAATGAAGTGGTTCAACTAGGCGGACTGCACGTTATCGGGACAGAACGCCATGAGTCGCGCCGCATCGATAACCAGTTGCGGGGACGGGCAGGACGGCAGGGTGACCCTGGTTCGACTAAGTTTTTCCTCAGCTTGGAAGACAACTTATTGCGGATTTTTGGGGGCGATCGCGTAGCCGGGTTAATGAATGCGTTCCGCGTCGAGGAAGACATGCCCATCGAGTCCGGAATGCTCACCCGTTCCTTAGAAGGGGCACAGAAAAAAGTCGAAACCTTCTACTACGACACCCGCAAACAGGTGTTTGAGTATGACGAGGTGATGAACAACCAACGACGAGCTATTTACGCCGAACGTCGTCGGGTACTAGAAGGGTTAGACCTTAAAGAACAGGTCATCCAGTATGCTGAAAAGACCATGGATGACATTGTCGAAGCTTACGTCAACCCAGAGTTGCCTCCGGAAGAGTGGGATTTAGCCAGCTTGGTCTCTAAGGTACAAGAATTCGTCTACTTACTCCAGGATCTCAAGCCAGAGGATCTGGATGATATGACGGTAGGGGACATTAAGACCTTCTTGCACGAAGAAGTCCGCAAAGCTTACGACATCAAGGAAGCCCAAATCGATCAAATTCAGCCAGGACTGATGCGGCAAGCCGAACGGTTCTTCATCTTGCAGCAAATCGATACCCTCTGGCGGGAACACCTCCAGTCGATGGATGCCCTGCGAGAGTCGGTAGGATTACGGGGATACGGGCAAAAAGACCCCCTGATCGAGTACAAGCAAGAGGGCTATGAAACTTTCTTGGAGATGATGATCGACATCCGCCGGAATGTAGTTTATTCCCTATTCCAGTTCCAGCCTCAAGTACAACCGCAAGCGGTTTGATGAGTTATATGATGTCCGGTTAAACACCCATAATCTCTGCTACAGGTATCTGCTGGCGCTTACCTATCATACCAAATCCGACTCGAT
>DNXU01000121.1:12511-16815 GCA_003505715.1 Cyanobacteria bacterium UBA8803
GGTAATGGCAGCGGATTTGGTATCAGAACTACCCGCACCCCACCCTCTGGAGCAATTGTGAAACCACGGCGCTTGGGTTTTACGGGTTTCGGATCTGCCAGTGCTAGCTGATAACGAGACAAAATCGTCGCCAGTACCAGTTTCATTTCCAACTGCGCTAAGGCAAAACCAACACAGCGTCGGTTACTACCCCCAAAGGGGAAGTACTCATAGGGAGAAAATTGCCGTTCTAGAAAACGCTCTGGTTTAAACTGATTTGACTGTGGATACAAATCTTCCCGATGATGGGTCAGATAAATACAGGGGAATAAACTGGTGTTAGCCTCAAACTGGTGGCCCATAATCTCCATGGGGACTTTGGTAACTCGTGGGAATGCAAAGAACACCACAGGGTAAATCCGCAGGGTTTCTTGGCAAACGGCGGTAAGATAGGGCAGTCGGGCGATCGCCATCGGTTCTGGGTTATCCCCCAGACTCTGGAGTTCTTGCCATAACTTTTCCTGCACTGAGGGGAGTTTGTGAATCCAGTAAAATGCCCAGGCTAAAGCTGTAGCCGTAGTTTCATGACCTGCAAATAGGAGGGTCATTAACTCATCTTTTAACTCCTCATCAGTCATTGGCTGACCCTGTTCGTCACAAGCTGACATCATTAAACTGAGAACGTCATTACCTATCCGTTCTGGTTGCTCTCGACGCTCGTTAATTTCAGCTAGCAGGAGGTTATCAATTTGCTGTTTGCGTCGCATCATTTGTCCCCAAGGACTCCACGCACCGAAATCCTTTTGCAGGAAGCGAAAGAATAGGATGCTTGAGGATAGGGGGGAGTCGGTCATATTTAACATAGAGGTGAGGAGCGGTATTATTTGTTGGTAACGCGCTCCCTCCCGCAAACCGAACACCGCTTGTACGATGACTTGCAGGGTAATGTCTTGCATGGCATCGCGAACGCAGATGGGTTGGCCGATTTTCCAATGACTCGCTACCTGCTGGGCGATCGCACAAATCAATTGGCTGTAGGAATGCATCCGTTCGCCATGAAATGGAGGCATGATTAAACGCCGCTGTGAGGTATGGCGATCGCCATCCAATAACAATAACGAATTCTCGCCTACCAAAGGTTTTACGATCCGGTTAGCTCGACCCGAATCAAATAGCTTGGGATCGGCAGTAAAAATCTCCTGAATTGCTTGGGGATGGCTCAGGAAAACCAACGGTTCAAAATTTCTGAGCTGTAGCGTGAAGGTGTCCCCGTAGCTTTGGGCACAGATATCCAAGTAGTCTATAGGGTCAGCAATCCACTTGAGGAGTTGCACAAGAGGGGAAATTTTGGGACCGTCAGGTAGTGTCATACAGGCTGTTGCTTGCTTCCAGTTTTAAGATAGCTAACTTTCTTACGCAGCAGGCAGCTAAACTATAGCGGTTGTGTATGAGTCCTATTTCTTTTGAAAATCTGCCACACTTGGTTCAATAGCGTTTGTTTGTCCTGGGAGTAAGCAGATCATGTGGCTTGCCGGACTATTTGTCTTTCTCGGTTGGATAGCGTCTTTATGCTTGCACGAGTTCGGTCATGCAGTAGTAGCCTATTGGGGTGGGGATACTTCTGTTAAGGAGAAGGGATATTTGACCCTAAACCCCCTCAAATATACTGACCCCGGTTTGAGTCTGCTATTCCCGACCATCTTTCTGCTCATGGGGGGAATTGCTCTTCCTGGGGGGGCAGTTTATATTGACCGGAGTAGATTGCGCAGTCGTTGGTGGGATAGTGCGGTTTCTGCTGCTGGCCCTTTGGCTAATGCCGCTGTCACCTTAGTATTGGCAACACCCTTCTGGTTAGGTCTAGCCACTTGGTCGAGGGGCAACTGGCTTTGGCCAAGCGTGGCTTTTCTCATTTTCCTAGAAATCTTTGCCGTCGTGCTGAATTTGCTGCCCATACCACCTCTGGATGGTTATGGTATTATTCGACCCTGGTTGCCCGATTCGGTGCAGCACCAGTTTAATCAATTAGGCAAATATAGCATTTGGTTCATTTTTGGCCTGCTCTGGTTCGTGCCAGCAGCAGGTTTCTGGCTGGGGCGTTTTGTTTATGAAATTGCTGCAATTCTTCAGATCCCTTTAGAAGCAGTTCAGGTAGGATGGGAACTCTTCGATAAACCAACCACAAAGTTAGTTCTCATATTAGCCTTGATGAGTCTTTTCTGGCTGATCAAAAAGCATGAAAAGACAAGTAATAATAGACCCGACATCACCGGGTATCATCAGGGCAATCAGCTTCAAAAAGCACAACACTATGAAGATGCGATCGCAGCTTACGACCAAGCCCTTAAATTAAATCCAAATTACTGTGAAGCCTGGTACGAACGCGGCTTAACCCTGGAAAAATTAAACCAATTTGAAGAAGCGATCGCCTCTTATCAGCAGACAGTGCAAATCAAGCCAGACTTCTATCAAGCTTGGTATCAACAGGGCGTGGTTTTCAACCAACTACAGCAGTATCAAGAAGCCCTGGCTGCCTACGATCGCGTCCTTGAGATTAGACCTGATGATTGCAATACTTGGTTTGTCCGAGGACTGATGCTAGAAGCATGGCAAAACCCTGAAGCTGCGATCGCTTCCTACGATAAAGCTATCGAAATCGAGCCTAATTTCTACGGTTTCTGGTTCTTTCGAGGTAACGCTCTCAATAGCTGTCAGTCTTATCAAGATGCGATTGATTCCTACGAGCGAGCAATTCAACTGAAACCTGACTATGTAGAAGCTTGGCATAATCGCAGCCATTCTCTCTATCAATTGCAGAGATATGAAGAAGCAATCACCTCTTACGATCGAGTATTAGAAATTCAACCTGAATCAGCTAATTCATGGTACAATCGAGCTTGCTGTCGTGCGCTACAAGGCAATCTAGCTCTAGCCCTTCAAACCCTCCAACAAGCCATTAGCTTAGAACCAGATTTTAGAGATTATGCCAAAACCGACTCGGATTTCGATGCAATTCGAGAAGAACCGCTTTTTCAAAAGCTGATCGGCTGACCTGTAACTCGCTACACTGAAGACAGTTCCCCTAACTTGGATATTCCCCCATTCAACGATGACTCAACAACCTGTCCGCATCTGTATTCTTGGTGGAGGCTTTGGGGGTCTCTATACGGCCTTGCGCTTAAGCCAGTTCCCGTGGGAAAAGCCGCAGCGACCGGAAATTATCTTGGTCGATCGCCAGGATCGATTTGTATTTTTGCCGCTACTGTACGAATTGCTGACGGGCGAACTGCAAACCTGGGAAATTGCTCCACCCTTTGAAGAGCTTTTAGCTAATACAGGAGTTCGCTTTACTCAGGCTACGGTAGCCGGAATTGATATTGATAACCGACGGGTACAGCTAGAAAATGGCCCAGAATTTCCCTACGATCGCCTAGTGTTAGCCTTGGGAGGAGAAACTCCTCTAGATGGGGTGCCAGGAGTTGCCGATCGCGCAATTCCCTTTCACACTTTGGCTGATGCTTATCGCCTGGAAGAAAGAGTGCGAATTTTAGAAGAGTCTAATGCCGAAAAAATCCGAGTTGCAATTGTTGGTGGCGGTTACAGCGGAGTTGAATTAGCCTGCAAGCTGGCAGAGCGCTTGGGAGAGCGGGGACGGTTAAGATTAATTGAACAGGGCAATGAGATACTGAGAACGTCAAGTGAGTTTAACCGCTCGGCAGCCCAGCAAGCCTTAAACGATCGCAACGTCTGGATCGATCTCGAAACAGCAGTGGAGTCTATTGGCTCAGATACGATTTCGCTGTTGTATAAAGGCCAAGTAGATACCATCCCGGTAGATATCGTGCTGTGGACAGTAGGGACGAGTTCTTCACCAATAGTGCGATCGCTCCCCCTCAAGCAAAACCAACGCGGCCAGCTCACCATCTCCCCAACACTACAAGTCATTGACCATCCAGAAATCTTTGCCTTAGGAGATCTTGCTGATTGCCACGATGCCACAGGCCAGCAAGTTCCTAACACAGCACAATCTGCCTACCAGCAAGCCGACTACACCGCCTGGAATATCTGGGCTTCCCTCACCGAACGTCCCCTCCTACCCTTCCGCTATCAGCATTTAGGGGAGATGATGACCCTAGGCACAGATAATGCTACCCTGACAGGTCTAGGATGGCAACTAGACGGCCCAGCTGCCCACTTATTTCGCCGCCTTGCCTATCTCTATCGACTACCAACCTTAGACCACCAACTCAAAGTCGGCTTTAACTGGATCGCTCGCCCCTTACTGGATCTGCTATCTGGCAAATAGGGATTGGTTGTTGGTTGTTGGT
>DNXU01000121.1:17152-17308 GCA_003505715.1 Cyanobacteria bacterium UBA8803
GGTTGAGCGAAGTCGAAACCCGGTTTTATTATAAGTGATTGCCGAACATCATATTACCCCCATTCACCAGCGGTATCATGAATAGGAAGAGTTTTTTCCATTAGCCTCTGTATTAAAAGTTACCAATTCCCAATCCCCAATTAAGAGAAATCCCGT
>DNXU01000635.1:0-7984 GCA_003505715.1 Cyanobacteria bacterium UBA8803
AACAACCAACAACAAACAACAAACAACAAACAAAAAACAACAAACAACTAATTATGAGCGCGACTGTACCATCGCAGCAATACTCGTGCTAGTCGTTCTGGATTGTGTCGTACTAAATTGGTGTACTCATCTTCATCCATGACGTTAGCTGGGACGATACGACGGCTCAATTTCTCAGTCGCTTCTCGATCTAGAAAGACAGGATGTGAATTGACTTGGGAATACTTAATCAACGCTTGGGCTGAGGGCACTTTCCGATGGACTAATACTGCATCAAATAGCCGTTTACCGCAAGCATCATCAATGGCTCGGATGTGGTCGGAGACTGTATAGCCTTCAGTTTCACCAGGTTGGGTCATGATATTACAAACGTAGATGCGGGGAACGGAACGAGCGGCGATCGCTTCGGTAATTTCTGGCACTAAAAGATTGGGAATGATGCTGGTATAGAGACTGCCAGGTCCAATAATAATGTAGTCGGCTTCTTCAATAGCCTTGAGTACTGCTGGCAGGGCGGGTGGGTTTTCGGGCGTACACCCAATTTTCAGGACTTTACCTTTAGCCGCCGTAATATTCGATTCTCCTTCAATTCGGCGCCCATCGGCTAATTGCGCCCACAGACAAACATCGCTCAGGGTTGCTGGTAATACCCGTCCCCGTACTGCTAATACCTGAGAACTGGCAGCGATCGCTCGTTCCAAGTCGCCAGTAATTTCGCTCATTGCCGTCAGGAACAAATTGCCGAAACTATGACCTACTAGACCGTTACCCGCAGAGAAGCGGTATTGAAACAGTTCGGTTAACAATTTCTCTTGGTCTGCCAGCGCTGCCAAACAGTTGCGGATATCTCCTGGCGGCAGTACCCCAAACTCTTGCCGCAGTCGTCCAGAAGATCCGCCATCATCAGCTACGGTGACGATGGCTGTGATATTGGCGCTATAAACTTTTAGTCCTCTCAGTAAGGTAGAAAGACCCGTACCGCCACCAACGACAACTATTTTTGGGCCTCGGTAAAGTCGGCGATGGGCCATTAGTACATCCACCAGTTCTGCATCGCCCTCTGGTTGTAATGCTTCGGTAATTGATCTCACCGTCCGGGTTTGCCCCCAGAAAATCAGGATCAGACCGCAGATAATCCCAATGGGTCCGGACACGTAATTGGGAACAACGGTCGCGATGGTTTCCAGGACTTCAGACGTAAATTGAATTAAGTAAAAAATTGGGGTCAGTTTTGCCCAAATTGCCACCCCCAGACTTGTCAGCAGTACACCAGTAGCACTTAAAAGCAACCAGCGTTTCACCAACAAGCCAGGGGCTAACCACTTAAAGTAGCGGTTGACCCGCTGGGGTGTCCGGCCTCTTGACTCATGTTGCAGGGTGCGTATAGCGCGTTTGAGGATACTGATTGAGGACATCACAAATACCAGGGAAGGGGAACACAAAGACTGGATAGACTGTATCTAAGAGCAGTGGAATTGCTCAAGTACTTGACGTGATTTGAGGGGTCGCGTGCTGCCAACGTTGCCATAGTCCTTATCAACTAGGAGGGGTGCCCATCAGGATACATTCACGCAATTATACTGGGTGCGGTCGATAGCTCTGTTGATACTCATAGGACTTACGCACTCGCCCCCCTGTCTCCAAAGAAAGGGGGAGTTAAATTCCGTTCCCCCGTAGAAAGCTAAGGAGTGTTACGGGGGCTACTCGGCAGATTTTGCCTAAGTCCTGACTCACTTGCATTCAAACCTGTTATGCCAGATCGAAGTAGATGGAAAAGCGAATTTTGGGACTCGACCCAGGACTAGCAATCTTGGGCTTTGGGGTAATTATCTGCCATCCGATAAAAAAGAAGGCTGGGGCAGCTAGGAGTTCTGCTAAATCGAAGAAACCATTGCAGATGCTAGATTTCGGGGTAATCCAGACACCTGCTAATACTGAGATTGGATTGCGGCTCTGTACGATTTATGAAGACTTGGATACACTACTTAAACAATGCCAGCCAGATCTCGTCGCTATTGAGAAACTGTTTTTCTACCGGATGAGTAACACGATTACAGTAGCTGAAGCGCGAGGTGTCGTGCTTTTGGTATTGGCACAGCATAAGGTGCCAGTAATAGAGTTTACACCGGCTCAAATTAAGCAGGCACTGACAGGTCATGGGAATGCTGACAAATATGAGGTACAGCAAGCGGTGGCCAGAGAGTTGAATTTAACTGACATTCCCAAGCCAGATGATGCAGCAGATGCACTGGCCGTAGCTTTAACAGCTTGGTTTTACAAATCTTGATCGGTCTTATGCTACATAGCTCATAGGTTTTGAGCGATAAACCATGAACTATTAAACAGATTTTGAATCAATTAATCTATTGATTTCTTTGATAATTTCTTCTATATCAGTATCTTTAGCTAAAAAACCATCGGCCAGCGGACAAATTTTTCTACCTTCTACTGAAGAATTCCTGCTAATCCAGCCAGTGAATAAAATAAACAAAGGTGGATTTTTTAATATATTTTTTAAATATGCAATTACTTGGCAGCCGTTATTGATATTTAAATCTCTAGAAGGGTTGATACTTAAATCAATCAAGAGAGCCACATATTTTTCAGCTCTTACATTTTCTAAAAAAATATTTGTATTTGTAAAAGTAAATACTTCAAAATAATTATTTAGTAAACAGTCCATCACTAAGCAAAAATCATCGCGATCATCTAAAATTGCTATTTTCTCCATAGTTTCTAGACCTTTAAAAAATTAATTACAAATATGCGGTATCTTAGAGGATAGGCTTTAGCTTAATAATTTAGTTTTTTTGATAAGTAAGTGGGCTTTTTTTAAGAGAGCATCAAAGTCTAAAATTGGTTTGGCATAGCAACTATCAGCTTTGGATATTTCTAGGAGAGATTGCTGTTCGTTAACTAGCGCATAAGCGGTTACCAATATAATTGGTATATCAGCTGTTTGTGGTTGATTTTTTAGCAAACGTGACAAATCGGCACCACTAACTGATTTGCCTTCCCACTGGGCTCCGGGTAAATTAACGTCCATCATCACTACATCTACAGTTCTAGCTTGGCAATACTGGAAAATTTCTTGCGGTTCATCTGTGATATAGACACGATGATCTCCAAGGCACTCAATCAGAGTGGCTGTAGTTTCTGCCAGCATACTATCGTCTTCAACAAGCAGAATGTTCAAATTTTACCTCCTTGAAATTTTTAGACTCAGCGTCGAAGCCTCACGCCGATCGAGTGAACCTCGCCGAATTCCGAAGTCTGCCCTCTCATTTACGATCCTGTGAGGTTACTAGAGTAGGGGAGCGTAAGGGTTACCGTTGTACCCCGATCTTTTCCGGGGCTGTTCAACTGAATTTGGCCACCCATGAGTTCAACAAATCGTTTGCAGATCGCTAAGCCAAGGCCAGTACCCCCGTAACGCCGTTTGATCGAACCATCTTCCTGAACAAATGGCTCTAATAATCGCTGCTGTTGACCGATCTCAAGGCCGATGCCTGTATCAGCTACTGTAATTTCAACAACTGGCCGATCTATGGGTTTGACAACTGTGATGCGGACTTCGCCTGTGTGAGTAAATTTGAAAGCGTTGGAGAGGAGGTTAGTCACAATCTGTCTGAGCTTGCCTTTGTCGGTATAAACGCTATCGACTTGACAATCAATAATCAGTGCAATTCCTTTGCGTTGGCTCTCCAGGCTAAAGAGGTCACGCTCCTCTTGTAAAAGCACCCTCAGATTAACTAGCTCTAAATCAACGGTCATCCCGCCTGCTTCAATTTTAGCAATATCCAAAACATCGTTAATGATGGCAATAATATTTCTAGTCGATTGCTCGGCTAACTGGAGATATTTTTTTAAATCATCTTCGTTTTTGTACAAACCCTTTTTAAGGATTTGTAAGCAATTAAGAGTCGAGGCTAAAGGAGTTCGTAATTCATGGCTGGTCGATGCCAAAAAATTGGATTTGAGGCGGCTAGACTCCTCCGCACTAGCACGGGCGATATTGAGTTCTCGATTATGCATTTCTAACTCGTACAGCCGATTTTGCATGAGAGCCATTCCTAGATGGATGCCTAGGGATTGAATCAGATCTATGTCTCGATCTGTCCATGCAGGAGCTTGGTTTTGCTTTTGCTCTCGCCAGAGATCGAAGGAGCGACGAGGCCATTGCTGACGTTCATCCCGATCCCAATATCCCGCCCAGAGAATTTCAATATCGATCGCATTTCGGAAGAGAGTGAGGCAACCTAGGGACTCTTGGCTATACTGTAGCGGCATCACAAGTATTCCTCTGATCGGTGTTTCTTTGAAAGCTGGGGCTAAAGATTCCAATTGGGGCTCTTGGTAAAGATCGCTAACGGTTCGCAGGTTGAAGATATCGGCAGGCTGGGCAAGATCGGCCTCAGACTGAATCAGTTTTTGCCAGAAGAAATGTTTTTCCAGCCATCCTAGATTCTCTGGTTCTAACTGAGTTGGCTGATGGCCACAGGTGTAGAGAGGGGACAACGGTTTGTCAATTGGTGTCAGGTAAAGTCGGCCACCAGAGCATTGAGCTGCCCTAACGATTCTTGCCAAGACAAGTTGTAGGATTTCTTCTATGGGGCGCGGCGAGTGTAGCAACGGGGTGATCTTATTGATCAGGGCTTCCCGCCTGACTTGCTCTCTGGTTTGACTGAGAAGTTCAGATTGGGCGATCGCGATCGACAGCTGATCCGCTACCAGTTGAACAAGCTGTAGATTTTCCTCCCTAAAGGCTTGTGGTTGGGAATGATGAGAGGCAAGCAGTCCCCACAGATGCTGTTGGTGAAGAATTGGCACTACTAACGAAGATTGCACCCCCATTGCTGTGAGGTATTCTACATGGCAGGGGTCTACTGGACGCTGGAGTATATTAGCTAGCGGCTGCTGGCGGAACTGTTCCATACTCAGCTCCCCTCTTGTATAGTCAGGTTCCGAGCTACTCAGAATGATTTGCTGTGCTGCTACATCCACAATCGCTCGCTGACGCGCTTTTACAAACATCTCACGCGCTGTTGGGGGAATATCTCCAGCCGGAAAGTTAAGACCTACTAAAGACGGCAGGTCTTTACCAGCAATTGACTCAGCAATCACTTGCCCGCTGCCATCCGGATGAAATCGATAGATTTTTACCCGGTCTGTTTGCAACAGCGCCCGAATTTCTGCGACAGCTGCGGACAATATTTCTTGTAATTCCAAGGACTGGCGGATATGACTGGTTATGCGATGCAACAATCTTCCATAAGCTAAAATGTCCGCCGCGTTATTGGTAATGCGGGAGCGACTCATTGTTTAATTTTATTTTTTTTAACTTAATTGTATTTAAATTAACAAAACTATAATAAAACCTCTCCTATAGTAAAGGGTTTAAAATTTAGATAATTTTTATAAATGAAACTGAAGTTG
The DNA here is from genome assembly GCA_003505715.1 of Cyanobacteria bacterium UBA8803. Taxonomy (GTDB): domain Bacteria; phylum Cyanobacteriota; class Cyanobacteriia; order Cyanobacteriales; family Coleofasciculaceae; genus UBA8803. The sequence continues at coordinate 5,437 of DNXU01000635.1, forward strand.
GTACTTAGTAGGGTGCGTTATGCTGTGCTAACGCACCACCTATGGTGTTGATCTTGAAAATAAAGAATGGAGATTTGCAGAAAGCATCTCACCAATAGTTGTGTTAGCTTCCCCTGAAACTACCTCTCCCATCTTGAAAGAACCTGTCACCAACTGTGCAACCATTGCAGGATTGTTTCAGGGAGTTGCTTTCTGGTTCTGGCAATTGGATCGATGCAAACATGCCTGGTCATGGCCTTGGCCAATTCCTGTTGCACTGATAGTGCGGCCACGATTCGATAAGCAATCTCAAACTTATTATCACTGAGCTGCTGAGGCATTAACTCAATCAACAACTGGTCACCGCAAAACATGGGGACGAAAAAGTCTACTGAACCATGGACGATGGGGATAGCAGTGGATGAGTCGCTAAAAAATGTCTTGAGGTTGATACCCGCCGCTGCCAGAGAAGCCTCATAGGCTTCGTGGCACATTGATAACACATTGGCAAAGTAAACAACCCCAGCAGCATCAGTATCTTGAAAGCGGACAGTGCGGCTATAAGTAAATGGCATTTTAATGGCTAATGGGAACTCCCTCAATAACGCTTAAGGGGGAGCGGGTGGGGATAATATTTGTGAGCTGGAAACCAGCAGCAGCTAAGAGGTCTCGAAATTCAGGCTCAGTGCGTTCGCGACCTCCAGTACTCATGACCAGCATTTCCAAATCGAGGAATTTGCCTGGGAAGGGTTCGTTGCCGGGAGGGAGTACCATTTCTACTAGTAAAAGCTTGCCCTGTTCTGTTATGGCGCTATGGCAGTTTTTGAGAATCGCGATCGCTCGCTCATCATCCCAATCGTGAATAATGCTTTTGAGAATATAGGCATCAGCATTGCTGGGAACTGACTCAAAGAAATTCCCAGCTGCTACTTGGCAACGCTCGCCTAGTTCTGTGGTTTTCAAATATTGCTTTGCCCCTTCAATTACGGGCGGCAAGTCATAAAGCGTGCCCTTGAGGTGAGGATTGGCTTTCAGGATACCCGCCAAGAAACCCCCTTGGCCTCCACCAACATCAACAATATGGCTGATCGATGAGAAGTCGTAGTCTTGTGCGATCGCAGCACTAAACGTAGCAGTAAAACCCATCATCGCTTGGTCAAAGACTTTAGCAGCTTCAGGGTTCTGGCTCAAGTACTCAAACACGGGCATTCCCATCACCTGGTCGAATGCTGGTTTCCCAGTTTTAACACTGTAAAGAATCTCTCCCCAAGGTTGCCAGTGCCATTCCTCGCTACCAAACATAATTGCGATCGCTCGCAAGGAACTGGGTCTATCTGTTTGCAGATATTCCGCTAAAGGCGTTAGTTCAAATTGTCGGTTCTCACCCTCAGCAAAGATACCCATACTCGCCAAAGCCCGCAGCACCCGATACAGAGATTGGGAATCTACACCAGTGGAATTTGCTAATTCCTCACTACTTTTTGCCCCTTCTTTGAGCAGATCAGCAATACCCAGCTTAGCAGCCACGTAAATAGCTTGGCTAACCCACTTGCCACAAATCAGTTGCAGCAGGGTTTGGGGGAGGGATATTTCGCTGGTTGTGTTGGGATTGTTAGGTTGAGAATTCATCATTGATGTGACTACTCCTAAACTAAATGCTTACGCTCCGATAGCAAATACTCCAGCCGAACTTGTTGGATCATGCCCTGCTCATCCATTATCATTTCTCCTAAATAAGGAGCTTCCTTAACCTCGAATCCGTTTTCACCTCCCTCATTGTCTGGCTTATTAATAGTTTCGGTAACCCGTTCGGCCATTAAGCCAACAAGCTGGGGAGTATTACCTGTATCAAAATAATTCACCATGACAATTCGAGTGCTTAAGTAGGAACGGCTAGGTAGACCTTGAATTAAATGGCATAGATCGATGGCTGGCACGATCTTGCCTCGATAGTTAAAAACCCCAGCAATATAGTCGGGTGCATGGGGTAGTTTCCTGAGAATAACCATGGGGATGACTTCGACAACTTGAGAAGTGTCAATACCATAACGGTCATTCCCGACATAGAAGACTAACATTAACATAAGTGGCTCGATTGTTAGACTAGACTAACTTGGCAGATATAACCCACCAGTAAAAATTCTCCCTCAGCTTCCCCACCTTAAGAGACTTATCGTTAAGTCTTGCATAGCTCAGACTATATTTGATTATATTTGATAATATTAACTTTATTTTTCCGGCGGTACTGAGATGAGCTGAATGATGTGTTAGAATTGGGAATCAGGTATAGTTTGGCGATCCCTTCTCGTCTAGCAAGAGAAGGAGTTCCGAATTTGGAGACTTTTTATGACCCAAGTGACTGTTGGTAAAAACGAAGGAATTGAATCAGCACTACGTCGATTTAGGCGTCAAGTCTCCAACTCAGGAATTTTCGCCGATCTGAAGCGGCTACGTCACTTTGAAACTCCTATTGAAAAACGCAAGCGCAAAGCGATCGCCAGAAGACGCAAAAGATATTTTCATTAATTTGGTTGTTGGTTGTTGGTTGTTAGTTGTTGGTTGTTGGTTG
>DNXU01000635.1:8015-10489 GCA_003505715.1 Cyanobacteria bacterium UBA8803
AACAACAAATAACAAACAACAAACAACAAACAACATTAAAATTCATAATCTACCTCTACAATTTCTGTATATTCAAACTCATTGGGGCTACGTCTCACTAGGTCGTAGCGGGTTCCTGCTAGTTCGATAAAGTCTTGTTCGCAATCAGGTTTGGGAGAGTTATAGGTCAAAACATATTCTCGACCAATATAACTCTCCATCTCGCGGGCAACCTCTCCTCGCCATTGGGTTTTTGTCACTAACACGACTAGCTGATTTGCTAGTTGAGGTAGGGTTTTGGCAATTTGTCGGCGGTAAATTTCATCCAAACTCCCAAAGGGAGAATCCATGATGATGGGGAAGGTACTGCTATCAGGACCCATCAGTGCATGATCTTGAATCCACTCTCGTACCCGGTTAATAATGCCACCAATGAAGGAGAGACTGAGAATTTGATTTTCTCCGGTAGATGCTGCCACCATATTCTCTTGTCCGGCGGTAGTTTCGACCAGTGTTAACTCGTATTTATCACTCAGCTTAGGAATGTAAGGGGTGAAGGAGATTGAGGTAAATATCTCCTGTACTCGCTTTTCTAGAGAGGTGCGAAACTGATTTTCTAGGCGAGCCTTCACTTCTATTAATCGCTCAATCGCATCCTGAGTTGCGCCAATGCGACGCTGAGCTAGAGCTTGTTTGCTCTCATTCATTTTATGCTTAGCAATCTGCTTAGCTTTGGACTCTGCATCAGTTATTAATCGCTCAATTTGCTGCTGATTTGCGCCTTTTTCTAAGGTTAATTCCCGAATCTTGTCTTCGGTTTCATCCAGGCGTTTTTGCAGTTGAATGATATCTTCGTCAGGAAAATTTCTCAATTTCTTCTTAATATCATCTAGCTGGGTTTCAATCCGGGACAGTTCGGTTCTACCCTGAGCTAGATTAGCTTGTTGCCGATCGACTTCTTGCCAAAATTCGGGTGTTTGCTTCTCAATTTCATCCATCTGAACGCCTAAGCGAATGGCTGTCTCTTCTACATCAGCCATCCCCGCTTTATCCATCCAGGCTGCTACCTGGTTGTGGGCGTGAGTGCCCTCAATCAATTCACCGCCACAGATACAGCATTGCGATTGGAGCAAGTCCTTAACAAATTGCTGCTTGATGCCGACGGGTAACTCCCCTTGAGAGCGCAACTCATTAACAATTTCTCGAAATTGGGCAGTAGCTTCAGAGAGCAGAACGGTATAGCCTCTTGTAGATATGGCACGTTTTTGGGCCTCTTGAGATTGTTTGAGCTGTTCTCGGATCGTTCTCTCTTGGGCTTGGAGTTCATCTCGCAGCTGCTGTAACTCTTTTGCGCCACTTAATTCTAACAAGCGATCGCCTAGGGTGCGCTTTAACTCATCTTGATGCCCTAATTCCCGCTCAATTTCCTGTTGGCGATTCGCGAGCTGCTGGCTTTCTTGTTCTAGTTGCTCCTGCTCTTTTAAAAGTTGCTTGGTTTGCGAATCACCAATCAAGGTTAACTCGGCTTCTAAGCTTTTCTTGGCTTCCTTCAGATGCTTGATAGCTCGATTTAGCACCTCCACTCCTAGCAAAGTTTTGGTCGCTTCGGCAATTTCCGACTTCTTATCAGAGCGCACAATCTGCTCAATCCGTTCTCCATCAAAAAAGAAGTATTGATGTAAGGTGGCAGGCAAAATGCGACCGATGATATCCTCTGGGAGTTGTTGGGGCAGCAACCAGCGCCCATCATCTCCGGCAATTTGCAGGTAAAGTTCGCTTTTCCCCTGCTCCACACCTGCTTCTGTCTTGTAAGCACGACACAGGCGCTTGGCTTGGTAGCGTTTGCTGTGATGCTCGAATCCTAGTTCTACCCAGCATTCCACTGATTCTCTCAGTTTAGCTTCACTAATAGCTCGTTTATTCACTAGTTGGTCTTCTGAGGCAAATGCCGCACTGAATTTCTCGTACAGCACCCAGGTAAATCCATTCAGCAGAGTAGTTTTTCCGGCTCCATTGTTGCCGTGAATAACAGTAGTGTTGCGCTCTCCACTGCCCAGAATAATTTCGGGAGTTTTGCCATAAAACTGACGAAAGTTGTACAGCCGGATTGACATCAGTTTCATTGGACTTCTTCCTTCACAATTTTCAGGATGTCATCATTGATATTGCGGGGATTTTTCATATAGAGTTTATCTTTTTCCGCTTGTAATACTCGCTCGATAATGCAGCGCACTTCCATAGGAGCGCTGATAATAGGTTCTTGCACATTGCTGAGATCTACATTGCGGTTATAAGAGGAACGCTTTTCAGCTAACAGCCTCGATATTGCTTGAGTAGCAATGTCTGGATATTTGAAGGTCATAACCCTGTAATGCTTAAAACTGATAATGATTTATGTAGTACTTATCTGATTTGTGGCCTAGTCTCTATTTTGGAAAACCGCGAACTCTATTCTAATTGATTAGAAAGCAAACCTACGAAAAATAAAAAATACT
>DNXU01000589.1 GCA_003505715.1 Cyanobacteria bacterium UBA8803
GGTTTACGCATCCCTAAACAACTTTTACAGTTTTCTTCCCTACTGTTACTTGTTATTGCGATCGGAATTTTATTAAGAATAATTAACCTAGGCAGCCGAGAATTTTGGTATGACGAAGTCTTATCAGTAATCCTGTCAAACGGGCAAAAGGGTAACTATCAAACACCCAGCGATCTGCCAGTAGCCTTGAGTAACTATAGTGCTTGGTTAAGCCTATCTCCAAAAACAGGGATGATTGGCACCGTCATTAATATCCTCAGAGGTTTAGCCGGTGACGTACATCCACCCCTGTCCTATCTCAGTTTTTATGTAGGAACACTGCTTTTCGGTAACGGTGAAGCTGTCCTAAGAGGTGTAGTGGTTTTATTTAGTGTAGGAGCAATCCTCAGCGCTTACGGGTTGGGACGGACTGTTTTAGGGCATAGGGGTGGTTTAGTGCTGGCAGCTTTGCTAGCAGTGAATCCATTTTATCTGTCTCACTCCCTCAATGCCAGGATGTATGGGTCGCTAGTGCTGTGGACGGTATTGAGTGCTTGGGCAACTTTAGAATTGCGAGAATGGGGAATGAAGAATGGGAAGGAAGGCTCAATTGCCAAATCCTCACCAGAAGTAATAGCAGCACCGCCAATTTCCAGAAGGCTACAGCACCAGCTATTGTGGAGTGGAATTCTGATTATTTCAGTAACAGCAGGACTGCTAACGCAATATCTGTTTGTCTACTGGGTGATGACTTTAGGCATCTTCGTTCTGATTTTCGATCGGCGTCGCTGGTGGCAGAATGGTTTGTGCTTGGGGGCTGGCGTATTGCTATGGATGCCCTGGTTTCTGTGGGGAACCAGACAACAATTACGGAATCGCAGCGATGTTTTTAGTCAGCTCTCTCAAGATAAGGTTACTCCTCTAAATAACCTAGAGGATGTGGCCCAAACCTTGGGAACTCACTTACTCCTAGGAGACTGGGCTACAAGTCTATCCACAGCGATCGCCACAGTAGCTGGGTGTGTTGCGATCGCCGTGTTAGTAGCCTGTGGCATAACCCTTTGGCGGAAACACGAGCGCAGTACTTTAGGCATTGCCTTGGTTCTGGGAATCATCCCCCTATTACTAGCGTTAGCAATGGACGTAGCCGGAAAGAAGCTGACCGTTGGTTTTGGGTGGGGACGGTCGATGATTTTTATTCTACCGGGATGCTTGCTATTGTTAGCCGTTTGGCTTGAACGAGCAGCAGATAAATGGCGACAAACGGCTGCTGCCATTTTGCTGGTATTGTATTTAAGCATTAGCTCCGCTGACTTAGGAACCAGGCATCGCCAGATGTTCCACCAAATTGCAGACCTAATCGAGCAAGAGCCAACGACCCCAACGTTAATCGTGATGAACTCCAATGCTTGGGGTCACGTTCTGCGTCTGGCTTACTACATTCCCAGCAATTTGCCCGTGAAGTTGTTAAGCCAGAAGTCCGATCGATTGGCCCCCACCCTGGAAGAGAGGCTGGCATCTGAACCAACTCAGTATCAACGCATTCTTTGGTTAGACAGCGCTAGACCAGTCTGGGGGCGTGCCAGTACGCCTAGCCAACGAGAGCAAGTCCAGAAAGTTCTCAACCAGCGGTTTAAGTTGCAAAAAACTCAGCAATTATCGGGAACTATGGAATTAGACCAGTTCACCGCCCAGCTTTACAAGACATCTGGAAGCTGAAAGCCACCGTACTTAATGTCGGTGGATGAAAGTGACCAGCGTTCTGCTTCTCGCCCTTAGTACTATGAATTTCACTCAACCGAATTCCCTTTTACCTGTTCCCTCAGGCTCTTTACAGATTGCGGATCTGCCGACATCAACAGAAGCGGCCAAGGAGCGTCCCCTGCGGTTTTCTCTAGTTATTCCTACTTATAAAGAGGCTAAAAACATCCCGAAAATAGTCTACCAATTGACTCAGTTACTTGATACTGAAATGCCTGGGGAATACGAACTAATTGTCGTGGATGATAATAGCCCTGACCGAACTTGGGAAATTGCTCTGGAGCTGATGTCTGACTACCCACAGTTACGGGTAATGCGACGGGTTGAAGAACGGGGATTATCTACAGCAGTGATTCGCGGTTGGCAAGCAGCACGGGGCGAGGTGTTGGGAGTTATTGATGCCGACCTCCAGCATCCCCCAGAATTGTTATTAAAGCTGTGGGGTGAGATCAAACGGGGGGGAGATATGGCAGTAGCTAGCCGCCATGTGGAAGGAGGCGGTGTGAGTGACTGGAGTATCGTGCGTCGATTTCTATCTCGCGGCGCTCAAACCATCGGGCTAATTTTGCTACCGGGCGTGATCGGTCGCGTCTCCGATCCCATGAGTGGTTACTTCATGGTACGCCGCAAGTGCCTGATTGGCTCGACCATGAGTCCACTGGGTTACAAAATTCTGATTGAGGTACTGGCTAGGGGAAGGGTGCCTTGGATTGGTGAAGTAGGCTACGTGTTTCAAGAACGTCAGGAGGGCGAGAGTAAGGTAACGGCAAAACAGTATGTGGATTATCTGCGGCACCTCCTGCGCTTGCGTCTTTCTCTGGGGCCTTTGGGTAGGTTACTCCGGTTTGGGGTAGTGGGTTTGACGGGGGTGGTGGTGGATATGGGAATGCTTTACCTACTCAGTGACCCCACAACTCTAGCTCTGCCCCTAACTCGTAGTAAAATTTTGGCCTCAGAATTAGCCATTATCAATAATTTTTTGTGGAACGATCTCTGGACTTTTGGTGATATTGCCCGCCGTCAACCCGGAATGCGTCAGCGCTTGAAACGGTTATTGAAGTTCAATCTGATTTGCCTTGCTGGGTTAGTTCTTAATGTCTTGCTGTTGAATTTGCTCTTTAATGTTTTTGGTATCAACCGCTACGTTGCCAACCTGTTAGCGATCGCAGCTGTCACCGTTTGGAACTTTTGGCTGAACTTGAAGCTCAGTTGGCGAGTAACGGATGTGAAACCCTAAAAGACAAAATCAAATTCTCCTTGAGCATCGTGCATTACCTAAAACTTCTCCACCCACTACTGCTATTGGTTTGGATTCTCATTGGCACGGCTTTACGCTTCACTCAGCTCACTTTGAAGTCCCCTTGGACGGATGAGTTTGCGACAATGGTGTTTAGCCTGGGCAATAGTTTCCATGCTGTGCCACTAGACCAAGCGATTCCAGCCAATACTCTCTTAGCGCCCCTGCAACCCAATCCAGCGGCTCAGATGGCAGATGTGATACATCACCTGTTAACTGAAGATCACCATCCCCCTCTCTATTTCCTGCTGAGTCACTGGTGGATGGGGCTATTTCCAGCCTCAGGAACTCAGGTTTTGCTTTGGGGGGCGCGATCGCTTCCTGCTCTTTTGGGTGTAGCCTCAATTCCAGCCATGTATGGACTTGGTTGGTTAGCGTTTCGTTCCCGATTGGTAGGGCAACTGGCAGCGGCAATGATGGCAGTGTCTCCCTATGGGATCTATCTGGCTCAGGAAGCCCGTCATTACACTTTAGGCATTCTTTGGGTAATTGCGTCTTTGTGTTGCTTGGTAGTTGCTCTTAAGCATCTTGTCCGCCGAATGCCTCTACCCATCTGGGTGGTACCCTGCTGGGTTTTGGCGAACAGTTTAGGCATCGCCACCCATTACTTTTTTAGCCTGACGCTCTGTGCCGAGGGCATAGTACTGATCGGATTTTGGCTTTGGCAAAGTAGATCCTATCTCACACACAAGACACCAGACAGAGAACTCCAGGCCAAGGAAAATTCCCCCATTCCCCATTCCCCATTCCCCATTCCCCACTCCCTGTTCCCTGTTCCCTTGGTTGCGATCGTGCCAAAATTGAGCCAGGATCTTGTGCATAACAAACAATGGCGTGGCAAGCGGGTCAACAGTTATACGGGGGGCGTTATGTTATCGAACGGTTGCTGGGGGAGGGTGGCTTTGGCATCACTTATCTTGCCAAAGACAAAAAGGACAATCAGGTGGTTATCAAAACCCTGAAGGATGAGGTACTCAACTCTACCCATCTCAAAAGCTTCCGACAGAAATACCAGCAAGATTTCTTGAATGAAGCCTTACGGCTAGCCTTGTGTCGGCATCCCCATGTCGTGCGGTTAGAAAATGCCTTCCATGAAGGTGAATTGCCTTGTATGGTAATGGAATATATTGAGGGGGAAGACCTCTGGCAAAGGGTTAATCGCCAAGGCGTTCTCAAAGAAGCCGAAGCCTTGCTCTATATTCAGCAAATTGGGGATGCCTTAACCCTTACTCACGAAAAAGGCTTGTTGCATCGGGATGTCAAACCCCATAATATTCTGCTGCGCCAAGGTCGCCAAGAAGCTGTTCTGATTGATTTCGGCATGGCACGGGAGTTTATCCCTGATGTAGAACTTACTCATACCCAACAGGTAACCCACTGCTTTGCCCCTATTGAGCAGTATGCTAAGGAAGCCAAACGGGGAGAATATACTGATATCTATGCCCTAGCCGCGACATTATATTATCTTTTGACCGCCCAAGTCCCACCCCCAAGTCCTGCCAGAGCTGCTAAAGTTATCCTCAAACCACCGCAGCAGTTCAACCCCCATATCAGCGATACTGTAAATCAGGCTATTCTGGCAGGCATGGCCTTTGCCTCAGAAGAGCGTCCCCAGTCCGTGCCAGATTGGTTGGCAATGCTGACACCAGAGGATTACCGCCCGCTCGAACAGCTACTCGCTACAGGAAAATGGCGAGAGGCGGATGAGGCAACCTATACCAAGATGTTAGAGATTGCAGGACGAAAACCAGAAGGTTGGCTGCGGGTTGAAGATATAGAAAATTTTCCTTGTGAAGACCTGTGTAAAATTAACCAACTCTGGGTTAGATATAGCAATGGACAGTTTGGGTTTAGCGTACAAAAATCGATTTGGGAAAAGGTAGGTGGCAAACCAGGACTTGATGATTATGAACTTGAGAAAAAATATGCCGAGCAGGTAGGCTGGCGGAGCCATAACGAGTGGCTTTTTTATGACAACCTTACCTTCACTCTTAATGCTCCTCCCGGACATCTTCCGACAGGGGTATGGGGATTACTTCCCCCCATTTGGGTAGGTTCGATCGGATTCTTCTCTCGTGTTGAAAGTTGCCAAATTTGACCAAAAAAGCTTGTAATTGGTAATTGGTGATGGGT
>DNXU01000184.1 GCA_003505715.1 Cyanobacteria bacterium UBA8803
GTAACTCCTCCTAATTGTAAAAACTACACCTGTCAGCACCTCCTCACCCCCTCACCCCTTCATCCCTCATCCCTCATCCTTCCAATAACCCCTTGGTCGAACACTTGACCGTTAGTGCCGATCGCGCTAACTAAGATGCGATCGCGATACACCTCATAGGCAGCGAAACTCAGTCGTGCAGCGGAATAGGCCGTCCATTCCGAACGCCCTACGGGTCGAGTTCCTGCCCCAGCCCCAGAAATCAAGTAGGTGGTGCCATTAATCGGTTGAGTGCGCTCGTAGTTGTGGTCGTGGCCGTTAATATACAACTGCACTCGGTATTTTTGAAATAGGGGCGTTAGGATTGGAATTAACTTTTGATTCAACCCATAGTGACCGGAGGAATAAATCTGATGATGCCCAAATACTACTTTCCAGGGAGCATCGCTGCGGCTGAGTTCTTGTTCTAGCCAAGACAACTGATTTTGCCAGTCGGCATTTGAGTTCGTATCGAGGGCAAAAAATTGCACGTCTTGTCGCCGCAAAGTATAGTACCGTCCCTGCATGTTAAAACCGGGGTAACGGACTTGCGGGTCTCCATTAGCGGTACGGATGTCGTGGTTGCCGAGACAGGCTTGAAACTTGACGCCTTGTTTGAGTAAAGCTTGATAGGGTTGCTCAAAGACGGCACTAATCTTTTCAATTTCACCATTGTTATAGATATTGTCACCCGCTAAGATGACTAAATCGTAGGGATTTTGTTGATGATAGCGAGTCATCGCCTCTGCTACGGCATATTGACCTTGTGCCCCCGTACCTGTATCGGCTACGGAGACAAAGCGTAGGAGGAGTGGCTCATCTGGTGAGTTGTTGAGAACCGCTGCTGAGGTTGTGGGTGCTGAGGCTAGGGGATTGGTATCTGTAAAATCAATATTGCTACTCCCTGTAGTCTGACTAGCCAATAGTTTGCCGAACAGCGCCATTAAACCCAAACTGCTGAGGCTACTCACAATTAAAAATTGACGGCGTTTAAGGCTCATGGAGATTTTTTTATTTCCTAAAGAGCAATTTTTCCGCTCACCTGGGAGGGCAGGGAACAGAAGTGATAAATTTGTGCTGTAGGAACAGCTTTGGTAAGAATCTAGCGCATTTAATGCAGGTTGGCGCTGCCGGGGAGAGAATCAGATGTCACAAGACCAACAGAAGCAGCAAGCCCCAAATAATGATGAGCCGAACTCTGGGGAACCAGTAACCCCAGTTGAAGGGGCAAAAGGATCTGAGGAAACCAGATCGACGTTGAAGGTAAGGAGGAAGCAGGAGCTACCCTTTATCAAAGCTCAAACCGTCAAAGTCCTGCGCGGCATTATTTGGTTATTAGAAAGGATTGTTGAAACGCTGGAGACGGCACCCATCACTAAGCCAATCCCCACACCTCCAGAACCAACAGCAGCATCTAAATCAATTGTAGATAGTACGACAGTAGGAACGGAACCAGCACTAGGAAAGACTAGGGGAGAGTTTGTACCTCAGCCTTCTCGTGTTGAAGCTGTTCTAGCTTTTTGGCAGGGTTTGTTAAGAAAAATCCGCTCGTTGTTACCAACAGCTTGGAATAACAAGCTATCAGATTGGGGGTTGACGGGTGCGATCGCAGGAATTGTAGCTGTGGTGTTCTTGACAGTGGTAGCGCTACGGCCAAAACCTCCCGTACAAGTTGCTCAAGATGTGTCTCCCGAACCCCCTGTAGAGGTAATTGAGGTGCCACCAACTATTGAAGCTTCACCTACAATTGAAACTTCGCCCAAGATTGATGAAACTCCTCCCCAGATTGAAGCTTCACCTACGATTGAAACTCCGCCGGAGTTGCCAGCACCAGAACCGGAACCACCCACAGAAACCGCAGAACCCCCTGCGCCAGAACCTCCCCCACTAGAACTAACACCCGAGCAAAGCCTGATCGCGGGTATTCAAAATCAAGTTGCTGAAATTACTGAACAGTATGCCAATGGACTAATTAAATCTATCCAAGCGAACTTTCGAGGTAGTCGTCTCCTCATTACAGTCACTAATAGCTGGTACGAACTTGATGAGCAACAACAGGATCGGTTAGCTGATGAAATCTTAGGTCGGTCTACGGAATTGGACTTTAGTAAACTAGAGATTGTTAACTCGGAAGGAACGCTCCTCGCTCGTAGTCCAGTCGTAGGGACTCATATGGTTATTTTGCGCCGCCAAGCTTTGAGTGAGAGTTTGTAGTATGCCGGGTTTTGGGCAAAAGTTATCGGTAAAATGTCTACTTCCTACCTGGGAGAACAACTCGCACAATGGTTTGTTGGTTAGGACTACTTTCGATCCTTAACTCTCCACCATGTAATTCAGCTAAACGCTTAGCGATCGCCAATCCCAACCCCGAACCTTGCTGTTCGTAAAGCTTTCGCTCAAACTGCATGTAAGCACCGAGGTTGGCAATTTGCTCTGCCGTCATCCCCCGTCCCCGATCGCTCACCGACAGAATCACCCAATTGTCTTGAACGGAATCACTGACGCAAACTGGAGTTCCGGGAGGCGAAAACTTAAATGCATTATCCACAATCTCTTCAACAATTTTCTGAATATTGGCTTCTGAAATATGAACGATGGTTCCTTGTAAGTCTAACTGCAAATCCGCTACCCTATCTGCCCGTTGCGCTTTCTGGACGGCGGTTTCATAAATGAGGGGTTGGCTGTAAGTATCTATCTCTTTACTCTGCAACGTCTGGAGGCGATCGGGGTTTGTTGCCATGAGTTCCAGTTCGGCATAGAGTAAAAAATTCTTGGTCAACCGATATAACCGTTGACCGGAGACATGAATTTCTTTTAGAATTTGTAACGCTTCATCCCGCTCGACGGTATCGTATTCATCGAGCATAAATGCAGATAAACCTAGAATCCCGTTCAAAGGAGTGTACAATTCGTGCGGTAGGGCGTGGCTAATTTGACTGCGCAACTCGTCTAATTTTTGCAGCGATTTTTTCTCCAGGGCTAGCTGCTTTTCTAATCGGGTTGCGATCGCAGTGAGCAAAGCTTCTGTAGTAAAAGGTTTGGTCAGATAATCATCTGCCCCCAATTCCATCCCTTGACGAAGATCTACTTTAGTGGCTTTAGCAGTGAGGAAAATGAAAGGGATGGTTTGAGTTGCAGGGTGGACTCGCAACTCGTTCAGAACGCCATAACCATCCAATTCCGGCATCGTAATGTCGCAAAGAATCAAATCTGGGAGTTGGCTTTGTGCGAGTTGCAACCCTTGTTTCCCATTGCCTGCCTCAATTGTCTCAAAACCCTCGGCCTGAAGCATTTCGCAAATATTATTCCGGATACTGTCCTCATCTTCAATCACTAGAATTTTTTTCATGGTGTTAGGTTTTCGCTTGTTTGAGAGAGATGAGGGGATGAGGGGGGTGAGGGGATGAGGGAGTGAGGGAGGGAGGGAGTGAGGGAGTGAGGGAGTGAGGGAGTGAGAGAG
>DNXU01000141.1 GCA_003505715.1 Cyanobacteria bacterium UBA8803
GCCAGGACGGCAAGCATGAAGCAACTGTGGTTTGAGCCTGCTCACATCAACATTTCAAAAATAGGGGGTGACACTCCTCACTCCAATCCGTAATAATTAGATTATTAGATACACCCGAATGATCGAGAGAGCCGCAAACGTGACTCTCTTATTTATTTTGGTTCTTCAGTACTTAGTATGCCAAATCAATAATTAAAAGTCCAATTAAGCAAGCATCTAATTCGGTAATTCTCAAAGTTTATAAAGCCATAACCAGAGCCTTTAATCAACTTGAGCTTATTGTTGATACCCTCAACAACACCACTCGTAGTTCTGTTGTCAAAGTAAGCAATATATATCTCTATTCAATGCGCACGATATCTTTCATTCCTAGCCAGTTGTAAGTTCTTATTGCCCAAGGCAGTCCGATGAGGAGAATTAGAAAGAGTGCCAAGAAAGCAATTCCCAAAGGCATACCTATGGTAAAGGCTTGCCCCATATACGTTAGCAGCAGCGTTGAAGGAATCATGCCCAACAAGGTAGCAGTAGCGTAAATGGGCAGGCTGAGACCAGTGATGCCAGCTGCATAGCTGATCAAATCAAAGGAGAGAACTGGCAGCAACCGTGTAATGAAAATAAACCAACCTAGATAAACTTCTCCTCGCTGCTTGGAGAAATAGATGACTTTTCCCGTCAAAGCTTTGATCGCCGATCGCCCCAAAGTCCGTCCCAAAAAATAAGCAATTAAACTTCCTGAAAAACCACCAATAATACTGTAAATTCCCGCTAAAGCTGGTTTCCAAATTGCTCCTGCCACTACGGCTAGCGGTGCGCTAGGAATTGGGCTAATAACCACCGATAAAGCGAGCAATCCCATGTAAAGCAATGGCCCCATGAACCCCCAATCGTTCACAGCCTGCTTAAAGCCTGCTGGTGTAAATAGGTTAATCTCAGGACGCTGCAACCGCCAGCATAGAAGCAGGCACAACAGGAAAACGATAATAGCAATGCCATTAATACAATTAAATAGAACTCGAAACCTGTTCAATTTCCTCATGGCATTACTATACAGTTGAGAGTAATTTGGGGCTGATTAGATTAGGTACACTAATATTCTACCGTTATAAACACAGAAGCTACTACATAGGGTGCATTGGTGTAGTTGCGCTAAGGAGTGAAGGATTCAGCATTCCAAATATCATAGCAATGTGTGCCACAATTAGAAAAATTGCCACAAAGGTTGCATGGGTTTTGAGGTGCCAGTTTTCACCTTTATGTTTACCAATCAGCCCCATTTCTAAGAGTGATATCCCAAATAAAGGCACGACTCCCAACAAATAGAAACCAACAGCAATTACATCAATGACTGTCCGCCACTCTCCAGCAGCTGTAATGGGGATAACCGCTTTAAAAAATAGATAGAAAAATACCATCAGGAAGTACCAGCCAGCCAGGATGCCTGCCCCTTTGTTAACTAATCTGATCGTTCCTTTCAGATCGCGGGTAAATAGAATGTATAGTTCAGATACAGCAATTGTTTCCGCCAGGATTACAGGCACAGCCATAAATATCAACAGATTCCAAGGCTGATTAGTTGCCAAAAGCTCCATGTAATGTGTCATGTCCATTGTAGATATATCCTCCTGACATATCAGGAACTTTGAGATGAACAATTTTAAGGGGTAGCTATACTTACTAGATTAGCTATACTGACGTAAATCTGTAGGGAAACTGCACATTGTTTTAACAACTGTCGAACAAAGCCTACCGTGAAGCAACTTTTGGGCTGGGTTTTGATGCCGCATTTTCCTGAACGAAAACAGAGAATTTAATCTGCAAGTCCCTTTCAGAGGGAGCGTTGGACGAGATAAAAACATACCGTTCGATAGCTCCCCGATCGGCCTCGTGAGCGTTGGAATTATACTCAACGTGCAGAATAGCCTTGCCACCGGAGGGTATGGTCATCGGTGACAACTTTGCTGTCGTGCAGCCGCAGGATGTACTTACCGCTTCAACCTTAAGAGGGGCATTACCCAGATTTTGCACGGGTAGGTTTGCTACAGCTATTTGCCCTTTGGATACCGTCCCCAAATTGTAAGTACTAACTACTTCAATATCGGGGGATGAAAGCACGCTTTTCGTTAGCCAAATGCTAAAGGGTAGAGTAAGAACAATTGTTGAGATAGCTACTAATTTGAATTTCATAACCCACTCCTAACTTTGCCGTACATTGGCTGTAACCCAGATTTCAGCCTTTGATTGGTTGGGGTCGTTATTCTCGATCATCACTCCGCGTCGTACCTGCATACCGCGAGTGTCGTGGAAGCCAGCGTCGAAGGTAACGGTTACTAAAGCCACCTTGCCTGAAGGAATTACAGTTGAGGTAAAATCAGCTGTGGTGCAGCCGCAGGTGGTGTACGCTTTGCTGATGGTCAGTGGTGCTTTGCCTGTGTTACGGATGGCAACGGTTCGTTTGACAACATCTTTGGGGCCAACGCTACCGAAATCGTAGGTGGTTTCAGACAATGCGATCGCGGGTTGAGGTTGGTCTTTGGGCAAAAATGGGATAGGTGTCTCTGTCCCTAGGTTGTGCAGGTGGCTGGCACGCAGGGGTTGATTGTAAACAACATCTTGGGGTGAATACTTCAGGAGTGCAGCTTTAGCAGTTTGGCGGTTACCCCAGTACCCGTAACCAGCTCCCAATAATAGTAGCGAAGCTCCTATTCCTAATCCAATTTTGAGGAAAGGCTTTCGATCTGAGTGATGTTTCCGCGATTTGTGATGATTAGAGCAACACATAATTTTACTCCTAAGAATGTTTCGGTGTTTAGCTGAGCAACCCGCGCCACATAATGGCACCTAGGGCAATCATGATGACGCCGTACCACAAGCGAATTTGCAGTGCATGTTGGCGTTCCCAACTTGCCCAAGCCTTGGCTGCTATGCGGTTGCTGACAGCTAGCAGAATTACAATGAGGGGCAGTACGAATAGGACGTTGTACAGTACTAGATAGGCGATGCCCCAAGCGAGGGTGGTTTTGGCGTTGAGTAGAGTGATGATGGAAACATAAATGCCACCCGAACAAGGGAAAGTACACAAGCCTACTAGTACGCCTGCCACGATGGTGGCTGGAACTGTGGCTTTTTTGATTAACTCGTTAGTCTTGTGGTGCGCGATCGCAGGCATATGCAACTTAATCGGAACCTTGGGCCAGAAGTACTCGATTAAGTTAAGGACACCTAGCGCAATTAGCAACCAACTGCTGACAACAGCGACGAAGTGAGGGTTGTCAGATAGGCTTACTGCCCGGAGCAATCCCAGCCCGATCGCAAAGTAGACTAAGAAAATCATCACTATATAAATACCGCCGAGTTGGAGGACGCGATCGCGTGACTTTCTTAGTGTGAACAGGAAGGCAATCAGCAGTAAGATAACGGCAAAGGCGCAGGGGTTGACGCTATCTACCAATCCGGTCACAATTACCGCTGGCAGGAGTGCGGCTAAATTCGCTTCGCCTACAGGCAATGGGCCAACTGAAAGCCTGGTTTGTGCCAGTGCCTGTGCAAAAGGCGTTGCGATAGGGAAGGTTTGCACTTGACCAACCCAAGCCCAAAGACGATACTCAGTGGGTTGCCCGTGCATTTTGGGCTGCCAGAGGACGAGGCGGCGCGGCAGATCGGGTGATGTAAGGGCAGCGTCGATCAGGTTAGCTGGGACGTGACCTAGGATGACTAAGGTGCCTTTCTTGGTAGGGATGAAGGCGTAAAGGGAGTCAGCGATCGAACGTGGGAGTTTAACCGAGTCGGCGATAGAGAGTAATAGCTTTCTACCGTTAGGAACCGTGTAGTCATGGATTTGGGCATCATTAGCTAGCTGGTGCGATCGCAGGGTGGAAAGCAATACCTTTTCGGTGTAAGGCCAACAATCCGCGCAGCCAGCACTAAAGAAGATGTGGGTAGTGTTTGCTGAAGGGTTGGGTTGGCTAAGTGTGGGAACTACTGAAATCAGTAAGGTTGATAACGAGAACAGTAGTGCTAGGAACAGGCGCTTGAGACGAAATCTAGATAAATACTTGAGCATGGTTATTAAAGCAGCAATGGCAATTAACAACAATTGAGTTGTAATTTTGCCGATGAATAAGACTACTAAGTAGTACGCTTCCTGCTTTTTGCCACCTCTTGCCCAGAATGCTTTGGCGATGCCTCCTGATAAGACCAGGCTAAAGTCTCCCCTAACTGGAGAGTCAATAGGTTGTTATCAAACTTATGAATCGATCAAATTTTTTAAAAAAACCATTGCTATCAATTGCAATAATTATAATTAACTATGGTAGAGCGGTCTGAAACAATTAATTTAGCAATTTATCGTGAAGTTTTATTACGGATTAACTACCTCAGAGAATTTCATCTCTATTTCATTTCCTGAATTTAGACTTAATAGTATCAGTGGGGAGTATCTCTCCATTAATGAACACTTTATAGATCTTCTTCTTGCTCCACTCGCTATAACTTTAGCGTTTCAGCTACCTCCCTCCCAGTTATGCTTCTTATGAATGTAAATATCCACTAGTGCAAGAAGGCTGCTATGCAGAAGTAAATAAAGCCTGTACAGTAAGCTTTTGACCCTTTTTCAGCTGGATAGTTATTTCCATGCCAGGACGGCAAGCATGAAGCA
>DNXU01000514.1:0-951 GCA_003505715.1 Cyanobacteria bacterium UBA8803
CCCTCATCCCTCATCCCTATTTTGAAATTCTTCCTGAATCTCCTTGAGTACTTTCCGTAACGCTGCCACATGTATCAAACCGACAAAACCGCTATAGAGGCATTGCCCGTCACAGTCAGCTATAAAAACATGATCGACTCCTAAAGGATTCCTCCAGGTACGAATGGTGAGGCCGTTGGGGAAAGTGATACAAGTTTTAGCGCGACGGAAATCTCGCCGATGGGCATCCATGATTCCCGGTATGGACTGCAAACGTTCAATCAATATAGAAACAAAATCAGGAGGCGGGCACTCTGTTATAACTGGATTTGCCCAAAATTCACGGATAATATCAACTACAGCAGGATGATTTTTGAGCTTGGCATGATGCAAGTTCAGTAAACTAACAAACTTGGCTTCCCCAAACTTGGTTGTCTCTACCGTAATCGTGCCATCGCTACCGCCATCAATATCGCCAGCAATGACCAAGGTTGGAATGGTTTTAGCAATCAACTTAGCCATTTTACGGCGATTGACACCCAAAGCCCCAGCTATGCCGATACCCATACCGAAAGGGTCAAAAAAGCGGGCTAAATCTGCTCCGCCAACGGGTGAGGCGATAAGGACGAAAGATTCCACCTGGGGCCACCATTCTGGATGTCGGCTGAGGACTTCCAGCCAAATTAAGCCACCCATGGAATGACCCATAATTCTGATGGGTGTATCTGGATAGGTAGCCAAGATCTGGCTGGCAATTTCTTCGACGCGATCGATCAAGGGTTCAATCCGGAGCCAGGTTCTGAACCAGCCGAGATTGGGAGCAATGATGAGAGTTTGCGGCGTGGCTAGTATTTTCGCCATAGTGGCGATCTCTTTATGGGTATCTGCCCACCCGTGTTGGGCAAACAGGATAAAATCGGGTGCCTCACTCACCACTCCTAACTCCGAAACACTCAACTACTTAATTTTGCC
>DNXU01000514.1:1102-3408 GCA_003505715.1 Cyanobacteria bacterium UBA8803
GGCAGGTACTCCTCGATAATCGCCAATTCCTGTGCTTCGTTGTTGGCTAAGTCATCTCGTCGGGCTTGGCGATACTGCTCAATTGACTCGCGGCGCTGTTTGGCAAATGGTGGGATGGGTCGGGAGGAGCGAAAGAAAGCGGAAGAAGCCATTAAGCAAGATGTCACGGTTGAACGGGAGCCGGATTTCGGTGCGAGTAGTGTGAGCTACAACTGGAAGGAGTTATGGAACCGAGGGGAGCTACCTGTATGAGTTATCGGGAATTTACCTGGTCAAAAGCCAAGCAAGATTTTAACCTAAAGACCGTTGAGGGGGAGCGTTTTTTGCCGGAGGTTCCAGTCGTTCAACCTAGCACTTTGTTGCAGGAAACTCTCAGGCGGGGTATTCCCTGGGCGATCGCAGTGGGCAATGAAAAAGCTCGCTCTGAGGCGATTATCAACCCTATTTTGTTAGAAGTTAAGCAAATTTTAGAGGGAAAAATCAGCGTTTTTTCAGGGGAAGAGTTCAACATAGAACCCGAAGTTGGACTCAATGGCACCTGTGACTTTTTAGTCAGTCAATCACCAGAGCAAATTGCCGTGGAAGCTCCGGTTTTGGTAGTGGTAGAAGCGAAAAAGGAAGACCTCAAGCGAGGGATGGGACAATGTTTGGCAGAGATGGTGGCAGCCCAGCGTTTTAACCGGGCGAATCAACAAGCGATTCCCACAATTTATGGCAGTGTGAGTATGGGAACGGCTTGGCGGTTTCTTAAGTTGGAGGAAAGTACTGTTACCGTAGATTTAACAGATTATCCAGTTCCTCCGATCGAACAGGTACTCAGTATTTTAGTGTGGATAGCTGCTAGCACTCCATGAGAAAGAATGCCTTACGTGTCATTCGGCTAGCTGAAGCAGACCCTATACTGGTTAGAACTCCTCAAAAGCCTCATGACCGAAACCAATGAAATTATCGCCATGACTAACGCCTCAATCAAAACCCTGCGTAATCAATCTAAAATCTAAAATCCCAAATGTCTGTCACTCTCCAGCTCCAACAACTCGATGTACCCCCCGGTCAACGGCTGCTGATTCGCAACCTAAATTGGCAAAAGTTCGAGCATATCCTGGAAGAACTCGGCGACCACCGTTCATCCCGTATTGCTTATAGCCACGGCACCTTAGAAATCCGAATGCCCACTCCAGAACATGAAGTTGATAAAGAACTCATTGGCGATATGGTCAAAATCCTGCTCGATGAACTGGAAATTGACTGTGAGTGTTTTGGGTCTACCACTTTCAAACAGAAAAATATGGATAGTGGTATTGAACCAGACCAGTGTTTCTACATCCAAAATCACGCTCGAATGCGAGGCAAACGGCGCGTCGATCTGAGCGTAGATCCCCCACCCGATCTCGCTATCGAAGTAGATGTCACCTCAAAAACTCAGCTTGATGCGTATGCCACACTAGGAGTCCTAGAACTTTGGCGTTATGAAAAAAATAAACTCAATATTTACACCCTGCAAGAGGATAGTTATCAGCCCGTTGCCATAAGCCCCACGTTTGGGTCATTACCCATTCTCGACTTTGTGGCAGAAGTTCTCGAACAAAGTATTGCGATCGGTAGAAGTCCGGCATTACGAGCTTTTCGCCAGAAAATCCGAAATCTAAAATCTAAAATTCCTCATGGCAATCAGCAACCACGAACGAGTCGGTAGAGCCTTATGATTGGGCACACACTCAACTACTTAATTTTGCCTTTACCAGTGCTTGGATCTTCTGACCGTCAGCTCGACCTTTGAGCTGTTGCATGGCTGACCCCATTACTTTACCCATCTCTTTCATAGATTTGGCTCCAGTTTGTGCAATTATTTCATCTAGCACACTACTTACCTCCTCATCCGAGAGTTGTTGTGGCAGGTACTCCTCGATAATCGCTAATTCCTGTGCTTCGTTGTTGGCTAAGTCATCTCGTCCGGCTTGGCGATACTGCTCAATTGACTCGCGGCGCTGTTTGGCAAGCTGAGCTAATACTTCAAGTTCGTGACTTTCTGTCAGGGTCTCCTGCCCCGTTGGACGTAGGCTTACCTCTTTTTCCAGCAAGACCTTTTTGATACTGCGCACAGTTTCCAGGCGCACTTTATCTTTGGCTTTCATGGCGGTTTTGATGTCTTCTGTAATGCGATCTTTCAGGCTCATTTGTTTTAACTATAGAAATTGTAGGGTGCGTTAGCAGAGTGTAACGCACCCTTTCACTATATATCTGTCTTGAAAGTCGGGAATGGGGAATGGGGAATGGGGAATAGGGAATAGGGAATGGGTTTACCC
>DNXU01000514.1:3544-14586 GCA_003505715.1 Cyanobacteria bacterium UBA8803
AATTATGCTTTCATTTTTTGTTGTGTACGTAGATCATAGGGGGTCTTGTATCTGTGTAAGTCCTGCTTTTCATAGAAAAGCAAGGTAAATAATGGGGGTAAGCGGCTTTTTTATAAACTTTTATATACGTTTAGTTTACCACAATAATCAGTTTAATTATAGTATTGCCTACTATTAGTATTTGCCGTCAATTATGCTATGATAATAGCCTGTGTTTGATACTGATTTCACATAATGAAACGTCCTAAAATATTTTCTTTTTTTGCTGGTTCGGGATTTTTAGATTTAGGTTTTGAATTGAATGGATTTGATATTGTTTATATTAATGAAATTAATTTCTCCTTTATAGAAGCCTATCATTACTCTCGCCAAAGCATGAAGCTGGACTCAATTGAATATGGATATCATACAGTAGAAGCAGCAGACGTTAATCAACTTACTGAAGGAGAACAAGCGCTAAGTCTATGGTATTTGATGCAGGATGCTCGCAAGTCTACTGATGTAGTGGGATTTATCGGAGGGCCTCCTTGCCCAGATTTTTCAGTCGGAGGAAAAAATCGAGGTCAAGAAGGTGATAACGGTAAGCTATCAGCCTCATACATTGAATTGATTTGCCAGCAAAAACCTGATTTCTTTTTATTTGAAAATGTCAAGGGATTATGGCGAACTCAAAAACATCGTCTTTTTTTTGAACGTCTTAAATATAAGCTAAAGCAGGCAGGATATATCTTAGTTGAACGTCTGATTAATGCTATTGAATATGGTGTACCGCAGGACAGAGATAGAATTATTCTCCTAGGTTTTCGGGATAAGCTTATCGAGGATATGGGTTTAAAAGTGGAGGAACATGAAAAACTAATCCCTGAAGGTCTTTTTCCTTGGGGCGAGTATATCTTATATCCAAAGAGCCAAGTTTTTTCTTATCCTTGGCCTTCTACCACTCCTTTTAGCGCAGATTCCGATCTAGCTTGTCCGGATGGTATTCAGCGGGAACTAACTGTGGAATACTGGTTCGAGAAAAATGATGTCCTTAATCATCCCAATTCTCAACATTATTTTCAACCTAGAGCAGGTATTAAAAAGATTGCTGCTGTTGCTGAAGGAGATGATTCAAGAAAATCTTACAAACGCCTTCATCGATGGCGCTACTCTCCCACAGCTTGTTATGGAAATAATGAAGTACACTTACATCCCTACAAAATACGCCGGATTTCGGTGGCTGAAGCTTTGGCAATTCAATCATTACCCAAAAATTTTGTTCTTCCAGATACGATGTCTCTAACTGATATGTTTAAGACGATTGGTAATGGTGTTCCTTATCTAGCTGCAAAAGGTATTGCTCAAACCATTCTTGATTTTTTGTCAACAACTCAATGGTATTATCCACAACCAATTCAAAAGCAGTTAGAATTACCTATTACGCTTTTATGAAGCCATGCCTTATTTAGTTATTGCTGAATAGCAGATTCAATTAAGGGTACTAAATCTTCTTTTCGGTTATACAGGTATGTGCCATCTACTAAATTAAAGTTTTGTTCTAACGCAATCCCATGAGGAGCAACTGCTGTACTAAATATAGTTCTATCGGCAGAGCTTAACTTACTGGTAACCATGTAATACTGCCAATTTTGCTGCAAAACATAGCCCATAGCTTTAACCATCGCTGCTTCAAAAAGTGGCTGATAACGACGATCCGGACGGTTTGAAGTTTTAAGAGAAGCCACAGCTTTCAAATCTTGAGCCTGTAACTTCCCCTTGAAAAAATCATACACAGCAAAACTATCTGGAGCGCTTAGTTGTTGTTCTAGGAGGATTTGAACGGTTGTTGCAAATTTGTCTCTATTAATAGCAACAATGATATAGTCTGGGCTAGATAAAAAAATCTGGTTTTTCAAGAAAGCAATTTTAGATAAACTTTCTTTATTGGTAAACTCTTTGTTGCTAAACAGACTCAGAAATTTTGATGATACTTCATTATTTCCTTCTTTTTGTAATCGTGAACTGGGCAGAGAAAAAACTGCACAAAGAATACCTTGATTTTTATTTTTATCAATAACTATTTCAGATAATAAGCTAGTTGCAATAAACTCATTCCAATCACCTACTACCTTGTTGAGAGCGCCCAGTTCAAGATTCTTTTTGTACTGGGTTCTAAAAGCTTCGGTTGTTTGGTGCCTCATCCAATTCAAAATATGACTAACAGATAAGTTTTGATTAAGTTTTTCTATTATTTGAGGAGATAATTCTCGATATATTATTCTGCTATTAATTTGTATTTTGCCATTTTTATTTTCTCCAAACCAGCTTTTAGAAATAAT
Organism: Cyanobacteria bacterium UBA8803; assembly: GCA_003505715.1. Taxonomy (GTDB): domain Bacteria; phylum Cyanobacteriota; class Cyanobacteriia; order Cyanobacteriales; family Coleofasciculaceae; genus UBA8803. Next base: position 5,863 of record DNXU01000514.1, read on the forward strand.
CACTTTTTCCTATCTCAATATTATTATTTATTGTCCCTAGTTCATAGTTCATTATTTGTTGTCAAAAACCAATAAACGATGAACCATGAACTATATCTACTCCATATTCCCAGTCAACCATCACCATGAGTGTGATGAATTACTCGCGTTGTTTGGGGGTACGTTAGTCGAGACTCGACGGACTAAGTAGGCGACGCCAAAATCTCCATTTGGGTGGGAGGCTAACAGTTCCGCCAGGGCAAACACCTCCGCAGCTAGTTCGTGGCCTAATTTTTCCACTGTCGCCTTACGCTCTTTTTCCCAATTTTGGCGCTCTCGTACCTTAGTCTGCCACTCATTGGTAAAGAGTTGCTCAATTGTGGTATGCAGTCCCAGCTGTTCGAGAATACTCCACTCCCCTTTATCGCACCAAATCCCCCGACACTGGGGACACCGCTCTACATAAAAGGGTGTCTTCAGGTTGACTTTAGCGCGAGCAAGATAGCGCTGGCACTCTGGACATAAGGCAGCTTTGGTATCAAAAGGAGACTGGACAAAATCCACATTAAGTGTGGTAGAGGGTACTTGCGATACCACTCTATTGTGGGTTTGACGAGCCTGCCATGCTTCATACTCGCGAGCTGGAATCCAAGTGCCTTTGCATTCCTGGCAATACTGGACGGCTAGCTTGTCAGTCAGAGACCCTTCCAACAACGTTACCTTTCTACATTTGGGGCATTGCACGGATTGTTATTCCTCCACGCATCGAATTTTCCTATTTAATCTACTCCTAATGGTGGGAGCAAGCAGGAAGAAAAAATTAAGCTCTCTCGACAGGATTCTTTGGAAGCGCTACAGTTAAAGCAATGCTTCACAGTATTGAATTAGGATCTTCAGGCGATCGCTAATACCCGAAGCTCTCGCCTTAGATGTTGCAGAACTCCGCGCCGCCTGCAACCTCAGCATCTCTGTTTCCAACAGCCGCATCTGTTTGTGGATTTCTGTCTGAATAGACTGCCACCGAGATGCATTATCGGGTGCAATTTCTTCGGCACTCAGATTGGCGATTTGACTAGTGAATAGCTGTTTGACATCCTGGAAAGCTGCCTTAATGGCCACGATTTCTAAATCAGTTGCATCGATTCGAGAGTGCAGTTGCTCGAGAGCTTGCTGGAACTCCTGATATTCTTGGCGCTTTGATAAGGGTAACATTCTGACTCTGATTGGTTTAGAATAAATGTAAAGAATCTTGTCTTTTTGATACAAGCAATTGCTCAGGCTCAAGTCTGAATCCAGGCTTTCATCCTCCTATCCTTAAGGAAAGATGAAGTTGATGGCCTTCTCTCTGTGGCCGCAGCAGTTCCACAGCGCCGATCGCGAGCGCTAGTCTAGCAGACAAAAAGATCGTAGTATCAGCACTTACTTGATATCAGCCCTAGTTGATTTTGGCAGGTCGCTGAGCTTGAGAGCAACCACCCGTTTTGCAACCCAACTGAGACTCTCAGATACCGTTGCACCTGACTTTCCCATCTATTTTTTTTCTTAAGTAAAGAATTATGGATGCTATAGCCACAACCTCCACTCTTGACGTTTNNAAGTCCCTAGCTGGCTACAAGAGTGCTTATCGGCCACCCCTGCGACCACCGACCAACCCGTAGCTGATGACACCGCGTTAATCATGCGGGCCTTTGAATTTGCCTACCAACTGCATAAAGGCCAGTATCGAGCGTCAGGAGAACCTTACATCGCTCATCCGGTGGCGGTTGCTGGTTTGTTAAGGGATTTAGGCGGTAACGGTACTATGATAGCCGCTGGATTTCTGCACGATGTTGTGGAAGATACAGATGTCACCGTAGAAGAAATCGAGTCTAGATTCGGAACTGAAGTGCGGCAGTTGGTCGAAGGGGTGACCAAGCTGTCTAAATTCAACTTTTCCAGTAAAACTGAACGCCAAGCTGAGAACTTCCGCCGCATGTTCTTAGCTATGGCAAAAGATATTCGGGTGATTGTCGTGAAGTTGGCAGATCGACTGCACAACATGCGCACGTTAGAACATTTAAGACCCGACAAACAGCGCTCGATCGCTCAGGAAACCCGCGACATCTTCGCACCGCTAGCCAACCGCTTGGGAATTGGGCGCTTTAAGTGGGAGTTGGAAGATTTGGCCTTTAAGTACCTGGAACCAGAAGGCTATCGGCAAATGCAGGAACTGGTGGCGGAACGGCGTCAAGATCGGGAAGAGCGCTTGGCGAAAGTATCACAAATTTTGCAGCAACGCTTGGAGGATACGGGTATTAAGTGCGTTGACCTCAGCAGTCGTCCTAAACATCTCTATGGGATTTATCAGAAGATGCAGCGGCAGCAAAAAGGGTTCCACGAAATCTACGACCTGGCGGCCATGCGGCTGATCGTGCAGACTAAGGAAGAATGCTATCGGGGGTTGGCCGTAGTTCACGATGTCTTTCGACCGATCCCCGGTCGGTTCAAAGACTATATTGGATTACCGAAGCCCAATCGCTATCAGTCGTTGCATACTGGGGTGATCGGCCCTCACGGTCGTCCGATTGAAGTGCAAATTCGTACCCTGGAAATGCACCGCATTGCTGAATACGGTATTGCCGCGCACTGGAAGTACAAGGAAAGCGGTGGATCTTACAATACCCGGATTACTACAGATGATGAAAAGTTTACTTGGCTGCGGCAGTTACTGGAATGGCAGAATGACCTGAAAGATGCTCAGGAATATATTGATAACGTCAAAGATAATTTATTTGACGATGATGTTTATGCCTTTACCCCCAATGGGGATGTGGTGGCTTTGAGTCGGGGAGCGACAGCGGTAGACTTTGCTTATCGGATTCACACCGAGGTAGGACACCGATGTACGGGAGTGCGCATTAACGGACAGTGGCGGGTGCTAGATACGCCGTTAAAAAATGGGGATATTGTCGAAATTGTGACCCAGAAAAACGGTCATCCCAGTTTAGATTGGTTAAACTTTGTCGTTACGCCTAGTGCCCGCAACCGAATTCGGCAGTGGTTTAAGCGATCGCATCGAGAAGAAAACATCACTAGGGGTCGAGAACTCCTAGAGAAAGAACTGGGTAAAAATGGCTTTGAAGCCTTGCTCAAATCTGAACCCATGCAGTCAGTAGCGGAACGCTGCAATTACCATTCTGTAGAAGATCTACTCGCAGCACTAGGTTATGGCGAACTGACACTAAACTTGGTCGTCAAACGGCTGCGAGAGGTTGTCAAAGGCAAACAACCAATTGAGATAGACCCAACCCTAGAGGAAACCATCGTACCACCTGCGACTAATGCTAAAATTCCTGGGGCTTCAGATACTGCTAAAGGCGAACCGATTATTGGTGTAGAGGGACTGATGCATCGCATTGCCGGATGTTGCAACCCCGTCCCCGGCGAACCGATTATTGGCGCAGTTACCCGCAAGCCCGAACCCGGTATTGCCGTGCATCGCCAAGGTTGCCCTAATGTTGAGAACGTACCGGGAGACCGACTCGTTCCGGTCAGTTGGAATACCAGCGATAGTAATAATGGACGCCCTCAAACCTATCCCGTCAATCTGCAAATTGAAGTCATCGACCGAGTAGGGGTTTTCAAAGATATCCTATCTCGTTTGAGCGACCAGAATATCAACGTTCGCAAAGCCCAAGTGAAAACTCAAGACGGTAAACCCGCTATTATTGACTTGTGCATTGATATTCGCGACTACGATCAGCTTCAACATCTGTGTATTCGCATTAAAAAGATGAGCGATATTTTGAACCTGCGACGGGTGAGCGATTTGTGCGATTAAAAGGGAACAGGGAACGGGGAGCTGGGGGAGTAATTTGTACTCGGTACAGAAGGCTCAGGAATTTTCTAGCTATGACCATGAATTAGCCCTGCCTTACACCCTATAGTCACTAACATTCCCAGAATTAGAGTTGACTGCACAACAAGTCTTTGGGCTTGAGTAGTAAGACTTCTTGATAGTCTAAAATGCCATTGTCACTTTCAAAAAGCCAGCGAGCAGTAACATGAGGCGTCAGTTCCAGTTGTGGAAGATTAATCGAGCCAGATTCCTAGCCATTGGCCAGAAAGCATTGGCACTCACAGGACTCCTGCTATTGTACCTAGGACTACTAGGTTGGTCGCTCCCAGTACAAGCCGCTAGCCGAGTTAATCCTCAGCTGGAAGAGCAAGTTTTGCAAGTGATCCGGGATCATCCAGAAGTGATTCTGGAATCTCTACAGGTATACCAGCAGCAACAACAGCAGAAGCTACAGAAGATACGGCAGGCATTTGTGCAACAGATGAAAGCCAACTCCCAAGCTGTCATTGGCGAGTCTCCCACTAAGGGGGCAACTCAATCAAAGATTCTGCTGGTAGAGTTTTCAGACTTTGAATGCCCTTTCTGTGCCCAGGCGCATAAAACTCTCCAACAGTTCATGGCAACTCATCAGGATGAAGTGATGTTAACCTACAAGCATTTTCCTCTAACTTCAATTCATCCAGAAGCCCTTTCTGCTGCTAAAGCGGCTTGGGCAGCATTTAGGCAGGGTAAATTCTGGGAGTATCACGATGCCTTATTTAACCAACAAGATCGGTTAGGTGGCGTGTTGTATGTAGCAATTGCTAAAACCTTAAATCTTGATATCGAGAAGTTTAACCGCGATCGCAAAAGTCCTGCTGCCGATGCTGCAATTCAACAGGATATTCAGCTTGCCCAACAGTTAGGGATTTCTGGTACTCCCTTCTTCGTGATGAACGGCGAGATATTTACAGGTGCAGTGAAGCTATCGGATATGGAGAAAATCTTAGCTAGTGTCAGGAATTCATTATAAAATGAGGAAGAAGGAAAAATTTCCAACTACCCCCGCCAAACCTCTATTTCCCTGGCGAACGAATTAAACCTCTTAAACAATTCTCCAGCACAGGGGTGTATCCCAATTTTGCAAAAATACTAGGATGCGATCGCACGCCTTTTCACCATATCTCAATCAGGGCGACCCGCTGTTTGGAGTTAGGTGGGTAGACAATAGAATTCATTGGGTCGCCCTGGATGAGGTTAAGCCCGATCGGGCGAGTCAATTAGGGTTATCGGTTTTTCTATAAAATCTTCACAGCGACTCGCCCCTACATAATATATACACTACTTTTTTCAAGGGAAATATGAAGCTAGTAGGGTGCGTTACGCTCTGCTAACGCACCATTGCTGCTAGATACCCGGAAAAAATATGCTTCAGTCTTCTTCCTCTTCCAACGCTCTCGCCAACTTTCTGCGTCTTCCCCGTCACCTCAGTCTTCTGGAAGCCTGGGGATTCGGTCTGACGGGTTTGCTCCTCTGGATTAGTTCGGCACCGGGCGCTCACTTGCAACTCGGATCTCAAGCTATTTTCGTCTGGCTGCCGGGAGTCATTATTGGCGTAACGATCAACTTTCAAGTCAAGCATCTTGGCGATCGCTGGCAAGATATGTCGGGGGGAACGCCCAATTACATCACGCGACTCTTAGACAAATTTCCCCTACTGGGGACTTACGCCGCAATCGGCTATTACATCAGTTGGGTTGCCGTGTTGCCAGCCAACGCCATCATCATCACCGATTTTATCACCACCAATCTCGAACCGTTGGGGATTACCGCACCTGAAACCCTGTTGCGTATCGCTTTAACCGCACTCGCATTTATCGTTGCATTTAGTGGAACCCGTTCCCTTGGCATTCTGCATCTCTTTTTTGTCGTGCCTGCCGTGGGGTTTCTAACGGTCTTTTGCGTTCAGGGAATGGGCTGGTTGGCTTTGTCTCCCGATAGTCCGGGTTTGTTCCCCTCCAATTGGTCAACCTTCGATTTCGGGGGATGGGCGCAATGGTATGTCATCGCCACCTACGCTGTTTACGCTTGCGAAACTGCCTCGGCCTTCATTGCCGACAGCAAGCAACCCCGAAAAACGCTACAAATCCTCGTCCTTGCCGCCTGGTTCATTCCGATCGTCTATTTAGGTGGTTCCTGGGTACTTATGCGGCTGGCAACGCAACCCGGACTTGCCGATAATGCTTATCTCAATCTGTTAGCCGCCTCTCAACCGTTTTGGGGGGATTTAGCGCCTCTACTCGTTACATTTCTCGTCGTGTCTGGGAGTCTCCTCAGTTGTGCAACAGCGGCTTCTAACAGTCCCCGGATGTTGTATCAACTAGCGCTGGATGGCTATATTTCGCCCGTTTTTGCCGTAACCTCCCGTCAGGGGGTTCTCGGTCCGAGTTTGGTTCTCACGCTCTTTCTGAGTCTGGTTTGGCTGATTTGGGGCGATCTGGCGCGGATCGTCTTCGTGACGGGGATCGGCTGGCTGTTCTCCTTTATTGCCCTGCACTGGGGGTTATGGTTGAAGCGAGGAGAACCGGGAGTGCTTTGGCCAAGACTCTCGCTGGGATTTGCGATTTTCGAGTCTATTGCCTTAATTGTGGGGGGATTGGCGTGGAACTGGCAGGATTTGCTCATCGGATTGCTGTTACCCCCGATCATTCTCGCGGGAGATGCGCTGATGCGTCGGATCTCCTTTGCACCGTTCCATCCTGGTTGGTGGCAGAAACGGTACAGCAAGCCTTCTCGCCGCCTCGCGCCAGATTTCATGCTGATTCAGGTACTCGTTTTAATTGCGCTGGTCAGTTGCGCAACGAGCGCCACTTGGATCGTGAAAGGTTCGCTACAAAAGTTTGCCGTCAATAGCACGATACTCACGAATTTCTTTGTACTGTTGTTGCTGCTGATTGCGTTTGTGGAAGTTGCGATCGCTGGATGGACGAGTTTACCCCAAGTCACCAGTTTGGCGGAAGCGAAAGAACAAGCCGAGCATCTGTTTAAAATTGCGATCGAGCCGATTGTCGTGGTGAACGAAAAGGGGATTATCGTTCAGGTTAACCCAGCCACCGAAATATTATTTAGAGCCCCGGCATCCCATCTTCTTCAGCATCATTTCAGCGAGTTTTTTCCGGAGTTGGATGCTCGACCCGATCTTTGGGAAAATCGTAGCGAGCATATGCTCAATTTAAATCGCAATTCTGGCATCAATCCAGATATAAATTCGAGCCGAGATCGCCGCATCATTGAAATTTCTATTTCCAGTCTGTTCCATGAAGAATTTCACGAATATGTTGGTATCTTGCGGGATATCACCGAGCGCAAACGGCAAAAAGAAATCTTAGAAGCGATGGTAAAAGAGCAGACTGCTGACTTAGCGGCTGCCAACGAAGCTATTGCAGCGCTCAACAAACGGCTCAAAGCTGACAATCTCCGTATGGGAGCTGAACTCGACATCCTGCGTCAAATGCAGCAGTTGATTTTACCTAAACAGCAAGAGTTGGCAGAAATTGAAGAACTGGATATCGCTGGATATATGGAACCTGCCGACGAAGTGGGTGGGGATTATTACGATGTCTTGCACACGGATGGAATTGTTACTATTGGTATTGGAGATGTCACCGGCCATGGATTAGAGAGTGGCATTTTGATGGTGATGGCTCAAACCGCAGTGCGCACGCTCAAAGAAATTCAGGAACAAGACCCTGTGCGTTTTTTAGATACCATCAACCGCACGATTTACAAAAATATCTCTCGCATGAACTCGGACAAGAATTTGACACTGGCAATTTTGAATTATGTGGCGGGAGCTATCAGTATCAGCGGTCAGCATGAGGAAACTATTGTGGTGAGAAAAGGAGGTCAAATCGAGCGGATTGACACGATAGATTTAGGATTCCCGATTGGTTTAGGTGAAGAGATTGCTCATTGTATCAGTCATACAACGGTGAAGTTGGAACCAGGGGATGGGGTGGTGCTATATACCGATGGTATTCCGGAAGCTGAAGACATCCATGGCAAGTTTTACGGAGTGGAAAGACTTTGTGCAGCGGTGAGTCACAATTGGCACCAAGATGCTGAACAAGTCAAGCAAGCTGTGATTGAGGATGTGCGTCGATTTATTGGCGAACAAAAGGTGTTTGATGATATTACTTTGGTGGTCTTTAAGCGCAAGAGTTACTCAGCGGTTAGTTAGTAGGGTGCGTTACGCGAANNGCGAAAGCTAACGCACCATTGCTGCTAAAGCTTCGGCAATACAACCTGCTGCATTAAATTGTTCAATTATGCGATCGCCTCCATCCCAATAGCTCAAGGATTCACTGGTTAGCACTTCAGTAGGTGCAATTAAACGATAAGCGGTAATACCTGCTTCAATACCCGCTTCATTGTCATTGCTCCATGCGACTCCCACGTAATTTCCCTGCTGAAAGATAACTTCACCTCTATCCGTGTAAATTCGCTGATTAAAAACCTGGCCTAAACTAAAGCTAGCTTCAGGCTCTGATGTATGAATAATACAGACTTGACCCTCTGTTTTTGAAGGATAAATATCCGTTGTTTCTTCCCACCCTGACCAACTTCCCAGAAAAAGAACTATCGCTGGATCGCGGCGTGACCAATTTTCTGCAAACGCTCTGGCTTCACTCTGACGTTCAGGTTCTTCATATTGGTTCCAATATTCAACTTCGCGCTGAAAGTCAGGCATTAATTCTTGGATTTCTTCATCAGTTGGATATGACTGAGTTTGTGCATAAGCAAGCTGAGGAATTATGCTAAGGGCGATCGCGAGTATATTAATGAGACGTTTGTGTATAATCATTCCAACTTGACTCAGCGCGGATAGCATTTATTGGGTCTATTTGCTGTAGGGGCGACCCGCTGTT
>DNXU01000514.1:14658-14847 GCA_003505715.1 Cyanobacteria bacterium UBA8803
TATCTTCACAGCGACTCGCCCCTGGATTAGGATTAACATTTATATGACATAGAAAGAAAATAAGTATTCCTCGTGAAAAAGATAAGTACCAGTCATTGGAAAAAAGCCTTTACCTTTATTACAGCGATGTTCCTGTCTGTAATTGGAGTTAAGACGGCTTTTGCTACCATTAAGATATCCAAAGCGACC
>DNXU01000622.1 GCA_003505715.1 Cyanobacteria bacterium UBA8803
TCACTCCCTCACTCCCTCATCCCCTCACTCCCTCACCCCTTCACCCCTTCACTCCCTCACCATTGGGTTACAAATTTTTAAGTTACTTTGCAATTATATAGACTATACTTAATAAAAAGATAAAAAATTAACTAACTCCATAGCTGAAGAGGCAAATAGTAGGCGTGAGTCAGCATCAACTTGAACCTTTATATACTGAGCAGCAACGAAGCATACCGCTAAGGCGCTACGATGCAGCAGCGATCGCCAAGTACTACCGTTCCCGACCTTGGGCAGCGATCTGGCGTGCCTTCATCATTGCCTGGGGGTTCGCTGGTTTCGTACTTGGTCTCAAGTTGGACGAATGGGGCGCTCAGTTAGAGCAAAATAAGTTCAAACGAGCCAACCAGCTCCGAGAACTGCTCACTCGCCTCGGCCCAACCTTCATCAAGGTCGGACAAGCCCTATCTACCCGACCTGATTTGATTCGCAAAGATTTTTTAGAGGAACTGATTAAGTTACAAGACCAGCTACCGCCTTTTGATAACGAAACTGCTTTTGCGATCGTTGAGGTTGAATTGGGACGCCCACTACGGGAAATGTATCGCGAAATTTCCCCTAATCCCATTGCTGCGGCCAGTCTTGGTCAAGTATATCACGCCTTTCTGCACAGCGGTGAAGAAGTGGCCGTGAAGGTGCAACGGCCTAACTTACTGCCAACCCTTACTCTCGACCTCTATTTAATGCGTTGGGCAGCGGGTTGGCTGACGCCCTGGTTACCGCTGAATCTGGGACATGACCTCACTTTAATTGTTGATGAATTCGGCACGAAACTATTTGAGGAAATTGACTACATCAACGAGGGCCACAATGCCGAGAAATTTGCGGATAACTTCCGGGATGACCCCACCGTCAAAGTCCCGCTGATTTACTGGCCCTACAGTAGTATCCGCGTCTTGACCCTAGAGTGGATTAATGGCTGCAAGCTCACCGATACGAAAAGTCTGTGTGCAGCTGGCCTAGATAGTGACAAAGTGATTGAAGTCGGTGTTATATCGGGCTTGCGTCAGCTATTAGAGCATGGCTTTTTCCACGCTGATCCCCATCCCGGTAACTTATTTGCTCTAGCAGATGGCCGCATGGCTTATATTGACTTCGGGATGATGGATCAGCTGGAGGAAAATACCAAGGAAACAATCGCTAGCTCTGTAGTTTATCTGATTAACAAAGATTATGTTGAATTAGCCAAAGCCTTTGTCAAGCTGGGCTTTTTAACTCCGGATACCGATATTATACCCATTATTCCAGCCCTAGAAAGCGTATTGGGAGAAGCAATGGGTCAAAAGGTGGGTGACTTCAACTTCAAGACTATTACCGATAAGTTTTCAGAGTTGATGTATGACTATCCCTTCCGCGTCCCGGCCAAGTTTGCCCTGATCATCCGGTCTTTGGTGACTCAGGAAGGGTTGGCTTTGACCTTAAATCCCAATTTTAAAATCGTCGAGGTATCCTACCCTTACGTAGCGCGGCGTCTGTTGATGGGAGAGTCTCCAGCCATGCGGCGGCGTTTACTTGAGATATTGTTCAAAGATGGCAAGTTCCAGTGGCAACGGCTGGAGAATATGATTGCGATCGCTCGTTCGGATCGGAAATTCGATTTGCTACCTACCGCACAACTGGGTTTGCAATATCTGTTATCTGATGAAGGGAAGTTCCTGCGGCGTCAGTTGCTACTGGCTTTAACAGAAGATGACCGACTCCATACCGAAGAGGTGCAGCGTCTTTGGGACTTGGTAAAAGATGACTTGAAGCCTAGACGTTTGTTTGATGTGGCGCTGAGTTCTCTAAATTCCATGTCCAAGGAGGGGATCGCGGCGATTTTACCTTTAGCAGCTACGATTAATTAGTTCAATAGTTTAGTCCTCATCCAATTCCCCTTCTCCCAAGGTTGGGAGAAGGGGAATCCGATTCTTGCCCCCCCTCTCCCTCATCACTATTTTAAAAATTTGTGTAAATTTTTGTAAAATTATCGATTTTGTATTTTTTGCTACAGAATTTTCTGATATAGTTATTTCAGGTAAAGAAAATCATGCAATTAAACCTCAGTTGAGCAATCGGAGGATAGGTAATATGTCTACTCAAGAACAAGCCCGTGCGTTGATGATGCGCCATCATCACCTCATCAAGAACCGTCAGCAATCAATGCTCGGTCGTGCTGCTGCTGAAGTAGGTCTGGAAATAGACAATGTTGAATACTGGGATCGCATTCAAGGTAAACCCCACCCTAGCTTCCGTGCCACTTATGACCGCAGCCATGCTTCACTAAGCTAAGCACAAAAATTATCTAATTTTTGAATAATGGTTTCTAGTTTCACGCTATAGGCCATAGGCAAGCAAGTCTCTTACCTATGGCCTATAGCCTTTTAATGAGGATTTGAGCTTAAAAATATTAGGTTTACAGTTTTGTGCCACATTCGCAACAGCATTTGTGCGTGGCTGGGTTGTGAGTTCGGCAGGTAGGGCAGGGTATGATCTGGGCTAGGCTATCCAGATGGTTGTGGGAATTCAGACCCATCATATCCCGATTACTATGACCGGGAGCTATCATGGGGAAACAGTCTTCATGTCCGGTGACGCGCACGTCCAAAATAACTGGGCCATCGTGGGCAAGCATTTCGGCGATCGCATCCCGTAAGCCTAACCCCCCGTCGTACCCTTGCCGGTGATAGACTCTCATGGCCTTAATACCATACACGTCAGCTAGTTTGGCAAAATTGGGGGTTCCTGCTTCCAGGTTGGTGGCGGCATAGCGATCGCCATAGAATAAGTGCTGCCACTGGCGCACCATCCCCAGCCAGCCATTGTTCAGGATGATCGCCTTGACGCCAATACCGTAGTGAGCGAGCGTGCCCATTTCCTGCATGTTCATCTGGAAACTGCCATCCCCGCTGATACAAATCACTTGCTCGTCTGGCATAGCCATCTTCACGCCAACTGCGGCAGGCAAACCGTAACCCATCGTGCCTAAACCACCGCTGGACATCCACCGTCGGGGACTGGTTTTGATAAATTGAGCTGCCCACATTTGGTGCTGACCTACATCTGTGGTGTAGTAAGCATGGGGGGCTTGACGCGCTACTTCTACAATCACCTCTTGGGGCGAGAGGCTATTCTCCGGATGGGGAATTTCCAAAGGATAGTCATGTCGCCATTGTTGAATGCGATCGCGCCAAGCTTGAGTTTGATGGGGATCTGTCCCATCCCCTACTTCATGAGAACGACGCTGCAAGTCTAAGAGTACTTGCCGCACGTCACCAACAATTGGCACATCTGTATTGCGGTTTTTCCCCACCTCAGCAGGGTCAATGTCAATATGAATTACTTGGGCAGTTGGCGCAAACCCATCTCGCTGAGTAGCCACTCGGTCATCAAAACGAGTCCCTACAGCAATCAACAGGTCACACTCGCTCACGGCTAAATTAGCATAGGCAGTGCCGTGCATTCCTAACATACCTAACGAGAGGGGATGGGACTCATCAAATGCCCCCTTTCCCATCAAGGTTGTGGCGACAGGAATGTGGAAATGTTCCGCCAGTTCCTGAATTTCCGCCTGCGCCCCTGCGGCGATCGCACCACCCCCTACATAAAGTAACGGTTTAGTAGCAGAGCGAATCAGTTGCAGCGCCTTGTTAATTTGGTTGGGATTACCCTTAACCGTAGGGCGGTATCCAGAAAGATTTACCGTTCCCGGTTCCATTGGCAGGTAATCGATTTGCTCGCTCCCCACATCCTTGGGAACATCAATCAACACTGGTCCAGGTCTACCCGTACTCGCGATGTAAAAAGCTTCTGCCACAATCTGAGGAATATCGTGGGGGTCGCGCACCAAATAAGAATGCTTGACAATTGGTAGAGTAATCCCAAAAATATCAATTTCTTGAAACGCATCCGTACCCAGCGCCAAGCGAGGCACCTGTCCGGTAATGGCGACAATTGGCACGGAGTCAAGGCTTGCGGTTGCCAAACCCGTAACCAAATTAGTTGCCCCAGGGCCGGAAGTTGCCAAACAGACACCTACTTTACCTGTTGCCCGGGCGTAACCATCGGCAGCATGGGCGGCTCCTTGTTCGTGTCGGACTAAAATATGCTGGAGTTCGCCTCTAGCTTCCGCTTGGTAGATTTCATCGTAAATCGGTAGATTTGCCCCTCCGGGATACCCAAAAATATGCTTGACGCCGTGGCGCTTCAAACTATCAATGAGGGCAAACCCACCGGATACACGCCTGACTTCTAGACTCTGACATTGCACGATAAATTTCTCTCCTTAGTACAAACTTGCCCGAAGAAAGTCGCGAATTAGGGGTAGCATAATTTCTAAATGGCTGCTTGCCAATTTTGCTAAAGAATCATTTAATATCAAGTCCAGTCGCATCGTGATTATACGTAGCCAAGTAGATTAGCGATCGACCCACTTGTCACACTCTCTACTGTCAAAATAGCTATTTACGCAATTCTCAAGGGTTGATAAGTAACAAGGAATACATTTAATACTGAAAATAGGGATCTCTTGAATTCCTTATTCCTTATAATTGTTCCCAGCTCGATAAAGACATATCCCGCTGTTGTACTTCAAACATAACTGCACCCAACCAAACAAAAAAGAACCAAAGATAGACAGCCATCCAGCTTAAGGCTGTAGCTTGCATGAGTACATATAAAGCCACCAAGCTAGCAAAGACTCGTTTGCAAGTTAAATCGCCACCAACGGCTGGAGCGTAGAAAGCGGATAGGGTGAGAAACATGGCTACTATAAAAACAATAAAGCCAACGATTCCGTGCAAATAAAGTACGGCAGCGTAGGAGGAAAAAGAGCCAAGCTTAATGTATTTGTCTTCATACAACCAGGCCGATCCCCTAATTACACCCCAGCCCAACCAAAGCTCTTGCTGCCAAGCTTTCAGCGTTTCAGCAATCACTTTTCCCCGCACCTCTGATGAGGTAGCACGGGCACTATCAAAGACATCCATAGGTCTATCCATTAATTGTTTTACGGTAATTCCTAAAAGACTACAGAATAAAAAGCTCGCAGAAGTTAACCACAAAGACAGCTGACGAGTAAACTGACTGCGGAACAAGGCAACTACCAACAACACGAACGGTAAGCAGACTAACGCTAAGCGGCTAAAACTAACAAGAAGGGCACAAAAGGAGCCAACTAATGCCCAATTTCGCAAGCGGCGGTTTGACTCCCCCAGGCAAATCACGAAGCATAACAAAGCACAAACTCCCAAAATAGGAGGGTCGGGGGTGTGAAGTGTTGTTCTGGGTAAAGGAATGCCAAAGAAGGCAGCCATTTTGGCAAACTTGACTGTTAAACTACCTTTATCCCCTGGAATCAGGCGACCGAGGAGCGGGACGTAGCGCATACTACCCAACCCGACCCCCAGCATAACCATCTGCACCGCAATATTGACTAAGAACCCAGTGGCCATCCAAGCAACGGCACGGGTTACTACACTAACTCTGACTCGGCTCCAAAAGGGTATCGCCAAACAGCAAAAAATCAAAAAATAGCTTTTCAAGAACGTCACAAACGTGGCAGCCGCTAAATTAAAACTGAAGCCCTCAGTGTAGATACCCAGCATGGCAGTCCAAAACATGACCAGTGCCATGACCAACCAAGCCCAGACGGCAGGAGGGAGCAAATTATTAATCAGCTTATCGATTTCAAAAATGACTGCTAGTAAAATACTGACCACTGCTGGGTAAAACAGAGGTTGTATACCTAACAGCCACCAGATTGGTGTCAGGACAATAGTCCAGTAAATTACTCGCTCTGCAAGCGATAAAGCAGCGATCTTAAATTCTTGTGGCTGGGAACTGGGTCGATCCCATGAGATGTTGAACATTATAGAATTCTAAGGTGGATCTACCTTTAGGAAGAGATCTGATTGAGACAGGGAGTGGAGAATGGTAAAACAGGTAAACAATCCTAAACAGACTATGGGGAGTGATGCCAGTTAGAGGATGTAAATATCCCCACGTCAACAGGCAGCCCATTTAAAGCTATCGCTTGGTATCATAAACATCAATTATATGCTCGCTAGAATAGCTACCATTACGGCTAGACATTGGAAATTTTTACTGGCTTTGAATGTCTTGGTACTTGCAGCCGCCGCAAGCAATTATGTTACGTCTCCTAAGGTTTGGACGGCGAAAGCGCAGCTAATTTTACCCGATACAACCAGCAGTCTAGATGCCAATTTAGGTACTCTAGGTTCCCTCACAAATGATGAACCAGTTTTTTCCAATCAGCTAAATCCTCTCAAAGTACAAGCGTACATCCTGACCAGTGATGCTTTGATGCAGCGGTTGTGGGCATCTGATACTGAGAACAGCCAATTTGGACTCCGAAGCTACAAAAAATTGTTCGAGATATCGCCTCAAGAGCAGTCTACAACTATCTCACTGACAGTTAAAGGTTCTAGCCCAGAATTGGCACACCAAAGGGCGATCGCGTTGATCGAGGCATATCAACAGCGCCTAAACGAACTGCGTCAAACAGATGGGGTGGCAAGGGCGCAGTTTAGTCAGAAGCAATTGGAGCAAGCCCAACAGCGGTTGAACCAGGCTCAGATGGAGTTGGCTCAGTTCCAAAAATCCTCTGGTTTGGTTAACAGTGAAGAACAAACCAGAGGACTAGTGCAGAGCATCAGTGAATTGACAACCGCCCAAGCCCAAGCCCAAGCTCAAGCCCTAGCTAGTATCAATGAAGTGAGAACCCTATCGAACCGTCTAGGTTTGACACCCGATCAGGCAATTCGATCGCTAGGTTTGGCAGAAAATCCAGATTATCAATTTATTCGGCAGAAGCTCACTGAAGTAGAAGCCAAGTTAGTGGAAGCCAAAGCCACTTATACGATGGAGAATCCTAGAGTGGAAGGTTTGGTGATCCAGCGCGATGAGTTGCAGCGCCAACTTCAGCAGTACATTACTCAAGCAGCGGGTGACGCCAGCATAGATACCACAATGACTGGCGAGCGCCAAGGACGCGCCACTTTGATCCAGCAGCTGATTTTAGCGGAAAGCACAGCCAGTGCCCAGCAAAGACAGGCTACTCAGCTCCAGAGTCAGGCTGAGCAACTTAACGCTACTTTAAAGCTCATCCCCGGCCATCAGGCTAAGCTACTAGAACTCAAGCGGCAGTACGAGGTTGCCGAAGGGGTCTATAAAGGTTTAGTTGCGCAGATACAGAAGGTCAATATTGATGCCTTTAATGCTTATCCAAACGTACAGGTACTCGATCCTCCCACGGTTAGCTCTAACCCTACCGATCCCAAAAAGACCCTGATCGCACTCAATGCTTTTGTGGCATCAGTGGTAGGTAGTATCGCACTCCTATTACTCTTGGAGGCACGCAACCCTTTGTTAAGTCCCAAGGATCTCCAGACGCTCAAGTTTGCCATTGTAGTTCGCATTCCCCGGCTCAAGCAGTCCGTTGTCGGTTTGGGTTTGACTACTGAAACAGAGGTCGAGTTTCAACGGCTGGCTTCAGCCATTAGCTTACAACCTCTCAAGAACCGCCGCCTGCTGGTAACTAGTGCGACGATGGGCGAAGGGAAGACAACAGTAACTCTGGGGTTAGCAACAGCTTTAGTAGATTTGGGCTTTCGGGTACTACTCGTGGATGGAGATTTTCGGAAGGCACAACTGAGCCACCGTCTAGGCTATGCCAGGGAACTTCTCCCGCCCGAGAAGCCCGTGCAGCTACGACCTAGCCTTGATTTAGTGCCGACTTTGCCCAAACAGGGCAAAATTGTCGAAATGGTGACGCGGGGAAGATTTGAGGAGAGTTTGGTAGCTGCTCAGTCTGCGAATGAGTATGACTACATCCTTGTTGATAGCGCTCCAGTTAGTTTGACCAGTGAAACAGTCTTGATGGCTGCCATCACCCGCAACGTATTGTTTGTTGTCCGTCCTGGTATCAGCAAACGGAACTTCGTGAATGATAGCCTCGCTCAACTTACTCAGCACAATGCCGAACTTTTTGGTTTAGCGATTAATGGCATGGAAATCCCATCCATATCCTACACCTATCGAGCTAATGGTTATTTAGTTAAGGGATGAGGGGGTGAGGGGATG
>DNXU01000610.1:0-183 GCA_003505715.1 Cyanobacteria bacterium UBA8803
AAGTTTCAAACCACCGATACAGACTTCCAAGCTCAAGCTGGAAATGCGATCGCTCTCCAACCCGACTTAGTGGTTATCTCCGGACTAGCTGCCGATGGCGGCAACTTAGTCAGACAACTACGGGAATTGGGTTATAAAGGTCTAGTCGTTGGCGGCAATGGACTAAATACTTCCAATATCTTC
>DNXU01000610.1:218-663 GCA_003505715.1 Cyanobacteria bacterium UBA8803
GCCATGGGATTATCATCGCTCAAGCCTACAGTCCTGAAGCTACAAGCGAAATCAATACCGCCTTCCGCGAAACCTATAGATCGCAAAACCAGAAGGAACCCCCCCAATTTAGCGCCCAAGCTTTTACAGCTGTACAAGTGTTTGTAGAGGCACTACAAGCTTTGGATCGAAAAACCAAAGTCAGCACCTTATCGTTACCAGAGTTACGCCAACAGTTGAATCAGCAAATCCTGGCCGGAAAATACAAAACTCCTCTCGGCGAAATCGCCTTTACCCCTGAAGGAGAAGTAATCCAAAACCAGTTCTATATTGCCCAAATTCAAATGAATTCTGATGGCAATAACGGCAAGTTCACCTTCCTGAAATAGCCAGCAACACAAATTTACCACCCTAATTAAACACCCACCCCTAATTAAGTAGTAATAAACAACCAACAACCAACAAC
>DNXU01000610.1:775-1769 GCA_003505715.1 Cyanobacteria bacterium UBA8803
CAACAGCCAACAACCAACAACTATGGATTTTAGCCTAATCTTACAACAATTCCTTAATGGCCTGTCTATTGGCAGCGTTTATGCAATTTTTGCCTTGGGATATACGCTAGTTTTTTCAATTCTAGGTATCATTAATTTTGCCCACGGAGCAATTTTTACGCTGGGTGCTTATTTTACCTATAGCCTAGCAGGAGGAGCTTTCGGTTTTAATGGATTGCTTGCTAATGCGTCGCTACCTATCCAATTACCCTTTATTATTGCCTTATTTGTTGGTAGTATTTTGGCAGGTATAGCTGGATTAGTTGTAGAACGGCTGGCGTTTAAACCTTTGCGGGCTAGAGGTGCAGATCCACTTCTGACTTTAGTTTCCAGCTTAGGAGCAGCAGTGGTAATCGTAAATTTAATTCAGTATTTAGTAGGTGCCGAAATTTATACCTTTCCAGCTAATGCCTACGGCAACCTGCCAGCAGCAATTAATTTTGGGACAGCAGCAAAACCTGTAATGGTGCGTACCGTGCAAGTGGTAATTTTTGTGGTATCTGCTGTAATTGTCGGAATTTTAACCTATTTGATTAATTACACCAAAATGGGAAAAGCTTTGCAAGCAGTGGCTGAAGATGCCACAACCGCGAGTTTATTGGGAATTAATACAGAGCGCTTTATTTTATTAACGTTTTTTCTAAGTGGATTTTTGGGAGGCTTAGCAGGTACGTTAGTAGGCTCTAGTGTAAGTATTGCCGGCCCTTATTTTGGCATTGCCTTCGGGCTTAAAGGCTTAGGGGTGATAGTGTTAGGTGGCTTAGGAAATATTCCAGGTGCTGTTGTCGGGGGATTGCTACTAGGTTTAGCAGAAGCCTTTGTCCCAGCCGAGTATTCAGGTTATAAGGAGGCGATCGCCTTTACCCTATTATTCATTATGCTGCTAGTTCGACCCCAAGGATTGCTGGGACGCTCCCAAGTGACAAAGGTGTAGTGAGGGGATGAGGGATGAGGG
>DNXU01000610.1:1940-3260 GCA_003505715.1 Cyanobacteria bacterium UBA8803
ACCAACAACCAACAACAAATAATAAATGACCGATTTCATTAACAACTACGGCTTCCTACTGGTCTCAAAGATTTTAGGAGCTATTCTCGGCCTTTCAGTGTACTTACCACTAATGGCCGGACAACTTTCTTTAGCGACTCCTGGGTTCTATGCTTTGGGGGGTTATATTGCCGCCATTCTCTCCACCGAGGTGTTTAAGTTTAACGGGAACTTATTCCCTTTGTCTTATTTATTCTTAGAAATGCTGCTCGCTGCTATTGTTTCGGCAGTACTGGCGATCGCGCTAGGAATTCCAGTGCTGCGGTTGCGGGGTATTTTCTTAGCTATTGCCACAATTGCTTTTGTCGAAATTCTGAGAGTTTTAGCGTTAAACCTCGAGATTACAGGGGGTGCTGTCGGAATTTTTGGCATTCCTCAACCCTTTCAGTCTCAAATCGAGTATTTATGGGTGGCATTACCCCTGCTGGTTTTGAGTATGCTCTTTCTCTATCGCCTAGAACGCATCCGCACGGGTCGCGCTTTGAGTGCGATCCGGGAAGATGAACTCGCTGCCGATGCCATGGGCATTAATCCAACCTATTATAAAGTGCTGTCTTTTACGTTAGGGGCAGTTTTAGCTGGGTTGGTTGGGGTCGTCAGCGCTCATTTCTTAAATACCTGGAATGCCCGTCAAGGAACGTTTGATGCTAGTATTATCTACTTAGCCTTTGTATTGATAGGTGGCTCTAGAACATTCGTAGGCCCAGTCCTAGGCGGCATGGTGCTGACAGCGTTACCTGAAGCTCTTAGGGCGATCGCGGGAATTAGTGGGTTACCAAATTGGTTAGCCCAATTTCTTCGCGATGGTCGCTTGATTATTTTCGGGCTGCTCATTGTAATTGGCAGCGTGTTCTACCCGCAAGGTATTATTACTCCAGAATTATTGCAGCGTTTGAAGCCACCTAAACGGCAACAACAATGACCGACGATCAGAAAATAGGGGAAAGTTTAAAACCTGTTCTTGAGGTGAGAGAGATGACTCGCCGTTTTGGCGGTCTAGTAGCGGTGAATAAAGTATCCTTCACGGTACAAAAAAATGAGATATTCGGTCTGATTGGGCCGAATGGGGCTGGTAAAACGACATTATTTAATTTAATTACAGGTTTAATCCCAGCGTCTAGCGGTCAGCTCATTTACGAAGGGACAGAAATTACCAAACTCCGCCCCTACCAGATTGCCGCTAAGGGTATAGCTCGTACCTTTCAAAACCTGCGTCTATTTGGCAATTTGTCGGCACTGGAAAATGTGGAAATTGCCCATCATATCCACAATAAAACCAAT
>DNXU01000610.1:3278-6437 GCA_003505715.1 Cyanobacteria bacterium UBA8803
TTGCCCGTAGCTACAATCCAGGAACGGCAAACCTTGGATAGTGCCATAGAATTATTGGAATTAGTCGGACTTGCTCAAAGAGCGCAAGAAAAAGCGCGTAACTTTGCTTACGGCGATCAAAGGCGGTTAGAAATTGCCCGTGCCTTAGCTCTAAAACCCAAAATACTGCTCTTAGACGAACCCGCAGCAGGGATGAATCCGAACGAGAAAGGGACTTTAAGTGAATTGATCCGGCAAATCCGCACCTCCTTTAACTTAACAGTATTACTCATCGAGCATCATGTCCCGTTAGTGATGGGATTGTGCGATCGCATTGCCGTTTTGGACTTTGGCGAGTTAATTGCTTTGGGTGAACCGGAGAAAGTTAAAAATGACCCAGCAGTTATAGAAGCCTATTTAGGAGATGAGTAATTTGTTGATTGTTCATGGTTCATTGTTGTTGAACATGCAATAAAGTTAAGCGCATACCTAAACTCTCTAACAACCAACAACCAACTATGAACAAAACACTACTTGAAATTAAAAACCTATACGTTAACTATGGTGCTATCCAAGCTCTCCAGGATATTAACCTGGTGATAAATGAGGGTGAGATCGTAACGTTAATTGGTGCCAATGGTGCAGGAAAAAGTACTACTCTGCGAGCCATTTCTCGATTGATCGAGCCGTATAGAGGTAAGATTTTCTATGACGGACAAGACATCACGCGCCTTCGCCCCGATCGCGTAGTCAGTTTGGGAATTGCTCAAAGTCCCGAAGGAAGGCGGGTACTGGCGCGGCAAACAGTTTTGACGAATTTAGAATTGGGGGCTTATACTCGCTCTGACCGTTTGGGCATCAAAGCTGATATTGAACGTCAGTTTCTCACTTTCCCGCGTTTGGGCGAACGCCGCCACCAGCTAGCTGGCACCCTCAGTGGTGGCGAACAGCAAATGTTAGCGATCGCTCGTGCCGTGATGAGTCGCCCCAAACTCTTGCTATTGGATGAACCCAGTTTGGGTTTAGCGCCTCAAGTAGTCCGTGAAATCTTCAGTGTCATTCGCCAACTTCACGAGTCAGGTGTCACGATTTTACTAGTAGAGCAAAATGCTACCCTAGCTTTACAAACTGCCCATCAAGGGTACGTTCTAGAAGCTGGACAGCTGGCTCTGTCTGGTCTTACCTCAGATTTACTTAAAGATGAGCGTGTCAAAAAAGCCTATTTAGGTTGAACTTACCCTTCTACGAGCAAACCATTAGACGCCCAAGACAGCCATGATTTTCATTAATCCTAAAACGGACTTGGCGTTTAAAAAATAAAATGTGGAGGGTTTTGAAAAACGGATTTTATACAATGCCGCTAAATCTTATTCAATTCAACTAGATGTCGGGGAAGATTACACGCTATTAAATCCAGTGATAGCTTTGACCATCACGGATTTTAACATGTTTGATCAGTTCGACAAATTAATTTCGAGATTTGTGCTGAAAGAGAAAGAATTTCTGGTTGATTATCTCAGTAATGACCTGGAATTAGTGTTTGTAGAATTACCCAAATTCACGAAAAGTTTGGCTGAATTAGAGACGCTAACAGATAAGTGGCTGTATTTTATCAAAACAGCGAGAAAATTGCAGACAATACCAGAAACGATGGGAGCAGTACCCCAAATAAAAAAAGCTTTTGAAATAGCCAACCAAGCTAATTTAGACCGAGAGGAATTGGAAGAATTAGAGAAAAGAGAAATCTACATTCACGCTCACCGGAATGCCATTAAACTAGCTTTACGAAAGGGTAGAGAGAGAGGTATAGAGGAAGGCATGAAAGAAGCCAAGCTTGAAATCGCCCAACGACTCCTGAATGTATTGGATGAAGCCACGATTAGCCAAATGACAGGATTGAGCCTTGAGGACATTCAAAAATTGCAAGAGGGTTAGTTAAGCGATCGTGGAGGAATAGGGAATAGGAAACTCCTGAACAATTAACGGGCAGCTCTGAATAATAAGAACCCACCAGCTCCCAAACCTAACAGATTCGGCAACCAAGCTGATACCAAAGGTGGCAGGTAATTGCTCAGTCCCAAAGCATCCCCTACTGCCATCAACATATAATAAACAAAAATTACCAACACGCTAATACCGAAACCAGTCGCTTTATTAGTGCGCTGCGGTCTATTGCCCAACGCCCCACCCACTAAGCCAAAGACTACGCAAGCGAAAGGCAAAGCTATTTTCTGTTGAATGCGGATCTTAAGTTTGCGAATTTTCTGCTCGTCACCGCTGCCACGCTCTAACTCTAGACGCTCTCTGGCTTGAGCAATGTTCATTTCATCATAGTCCCGACCTTTGTTCGCCAGATCTAAGGGAGTGCGAGGCAGTTTTAGTTGTTGGTGCTGGAACCGCACGATATTGCGGTAGGAAGCATCAGGGGCAATTAAATAGATAGTACCGTCAAAAAAATCCCAGGTACTCTGACCAAAATTCCAAACGGCTGATTGTGCTGTCACAATTTGGTTAAGACCCTTCTGAGACCAGTCTAGAATTGTCAATCCCTTCATCCGTTCGCCATCAAACTCTTGAGCGTAGAACAGGCGCTTGAGTACTGTTTCTTTCTCATCGTCCTTATCCCCATCACTCTCGTCAACTTTACCGTATTCTCGATAAAAGATATTGCGCTCCTGGAACGAAGGTTTTTCCTTATTCAGCGCTCGGTCTAAAGTGAGGGTAGCCTGGTAGTTAGCCGCAGGGACTACATATTCATTAAATGCAAAGGTGAGGCCCGTGACTACAAAACTTAGAATAATAGCTGGTAGCACTAAGCGATAGACACTCACACCACAGCTGCGCAGGGCAATCAGTTCGCTATCACTAGAGAGACGGCTGTAGGTCAATAATGTCGCCAGCAGTACTGAAGTAGGAAAGGCATAAGCCATAAACTGAGGCAGGCTTAATACCAGCACTTGCAACACCAGTGTTATCGGTAACCCTTCGTCCACTGCTTTACGCATCAGGTCAAATAAGCTACCAATGGTTACCCCTACCGAGGAAAACAGTCCCATACCAAACAAAAACGGCGGGATGAGTTCCGTGGTGATGTAGCGATCCATCACCGATAAGCCAGGAATAAAGGATAGCAGGGGCTGAGATTTACCGACGGTCATTAGTTGGTTGTTGGTTGTTGGT
>DNXU01000610.1:6552-10222 GCA_003505715.1 Cyanobacteria bacterium UBA8803
TGTTGGTGGTTTGATATGGAGTTGTATTCAAAGGGATAACTTTCTCTCCCTCAGCTCTCCCCGTTCCTGACTATTGTTGAAACTCATCGCCCAAGTAGTATTGCCGAACTAGGGGGTTGTTGTAAAGTTCTTCAGCACTACCAGAGGCGAGGATTTGTCCGTCTCGCATAATGTAGGCGCGATCGGTGATGGCTAAGGTTTCCCGGACGTTGTGGTCGGTAATTAAAATGCCCATATTGCGATCGCGCAAGCGGGCAATGATTTTTTGAATCTCTGCTACGGCAATGGGATCGACGCCAGCAAAGGGTTCATCCAAGAACAAAAATTTCGGCCCTTCTACACCAGCAGCTAACGCTCTTGCTAGTTCCGTCCGCCGCCGTTCGCCGCCAGAGACTTGATGCCCTAAGGTATTGGCGACTTTTTCGAGGCTAAATTCTTGCAGGAGGTTGCGTAGCCGCCAGCGCCACTCATGACGTGGGACGCTGGTTTGTTCCAGCACCAGTTGAATGTTGTCTCGCACTGTAAGGTTGCGGAAAATGCTGGCTTCTTGAGCTAGATAGCCAACACCTAGATGGGCACGTTGGTGAATGGGCAAGGTGGTAATTTCTTGATTATCTAGCCAGACTATACCTTGGTCGGGTTTTTCCAAACCCGTGGCGATATAAAACGTGGTAGTTTTGCCAGCACCATTAGGGCCGAGTAACCCTACGACTTCTCCTTGGGCAACGGATAGGTTAACGCGATTGACAATTGACCTCTTGCTATAAGACTTATGAATATTTTCTAAGACGATTTTCAAGCAAAGCCACCTCAGTTATTGGTTATTGGTTGTTAGTGGTTGGTTGTGGGTTGGGATGCTATTTACCAATGACCAATGACCAATCCCCTATTACCTTCCCGGCGCTGGGTTGCTAACTGGTGTTTTAAAGGCTGGTTGGGGATTGAAGGGGGGAGTCACTGGAGGTGCTACGGTTTGGGTGGGGGCTTGGGGATCGGAGACGATATAAATGGATTCTACCTGCTGCTGGGCTTTAGGCATTGCCACAAAGCGTCCCTCATCAATCAAATAGGTGATCACCTCACCCCGCAGGCTATTGCCTTGCTGTAAAACGTACACATTGCCGGTGAGGACGATGCGGCGTTCCCGGCTGAAGTATTGGGCTTGAGCCGCAGTAGCCTGAATTTGTCGGGCTGGGTAGTCAATTTGCACGTTGCCTCGTGCCGTGACTACGCCCGTTTGGGAATTAGCTTCTTGGATATCCGAACGCACGGTCATGGCACGCCCAGCTCCTGTTTGGGCTTGAGCATTGGGCAGGAGATTGGGTAGGGCGATCGCTCCGAGTAAAGTCACTGGCACGATTAATAGGGAACCCAGACGCCGCCTCAAGTTGATTGGAATTTGAAAGCAGGACTTCATGGTTTTATCGGTGACTGACGTTAAAGAATGTAATACAGCTGTGCATAGTTTACGCCAAATCCAGTAAGAAAGCCTACAGCTCTGAGTTGAAAATAAGGCTTCTGGGCAGAGGACTGCTATGCAGAAGGAATAAGAATTTTCATTGGTTCTGGTGTACGCAGTTCAGGACGGACTACTTACAAAGGAGAAAGGACGCTTTGGTGCTATGAAGATCTGTAGATATTTTGACGGTTGAGTATCTAAAATAGTTCCTATTGCTGGGTAGAGAATAATTGCGGAACTTATAAACTGGGTACAGGCGTCGTCAATGGGTGTATGTGACGATCGTTTGCTCTGACTAGTACAAGAGGGCAGCAGGCAGCAGGGAATAAATTTTAACCTTTTGCCCATGGTGAGTTATTTCTGCCGCACTGTACTAGTTAATGAGTGGAACTATCGCCTAAGAAGGATTTACTATGAAACGCTACTCTCCCCCAACTCGCCAACCCCAAAAGATTCTTGCTGTCTTGGTTTTAACCAGTATTTTATCCTTAGGTGTTGGCTCAACCCTTTTAAATGCCGCTACAGCATCGGTTGTCTCGCCCCAACGGTCTGAGAATGTAAATCGTGCCAAGCAACCTCGTAATAGGCGCTTACCTCCTGCTGTTCTGAATGCGGTTCGCGAAGACCTATCCAATCGTACCGGAATTGCTCGCGGTCAGTTAAGGTTAGTTAGTTCTAATCCAGAAACTTGGCCGGATACCTGTCTTGGACTTGCCAGACCCGACGAATTCTGCGGCGAGATGTTAGTCGAGGGGTGGCGGGTGGTCATGTCGGATGGCCGCCAAACCTGGGTGTACCGCACCGATAGTAATGGCAAAATGGTGCGCGTCCAGCCAGAAAACGCCGATAACCTATCGACAACTTTACCAAGTTCAACCGCCAAAGCAGTTTTGCAAGCTGCATCCCAACGCACGGGATTGCCTATTTCTAACTTGCAGATTGTTGAGGCTAAACGTCAGCTGTGGCCGGATGGCTGTTTGGGGTTAGGCGGTGCAGCTGATGCCTGCCTAGCAGCCATTGTACCGGGTTGGCAAGTGATTGTAGAAGGCAATCAACAGCGCCTAGTTTATCGTACCGATGAATCCGGTTCTCAGGTGAAGCTAGACGAGGCCGCCAGCAGTATCGGTAATGCTAACTTACCCAAAGTAGTTGGCGAGCGAGTCCTCCAGCTTGCTTCGGAGCTGTTAAAAATACCAACTGACCAACTGCGGATAACAAAGCAAGAATCCCAGACTTGGAATAACAGCTGTCTGGATCTCCAGCGTCCTGAAGAACGCTGCATGGGGGTTCTAACTCCCGGCTGGAGGGTAACGGTTGAAGCCAAAGGGCAGCGCTTAGTCTATCATACTGATAGCGAAGGTTCCCGCATCCGGCTTAACCAAGAGGCTAGCAGCATTAGCAGTACTTTACCTGATGCTATTGCCAAAGCAGTTTTACAAGATGCTTCTACCCAGCTGAATGTATCAAGTTCTCGAATTCGCGTTGTCCGCGCTGAAATGCGAGATTGGCCTGATAGCTGTTTAGGGATACCCGATCCCCTCGCGCTTTGCAATCCGGTCATTGTTTCCGGTTGGCAAGTCAGGGTAGAAGGCAAGGGGCAAAGTTTAGTTTATCGCACCAATGATTCGGGTTCCCTGATCAAACTAGAGCGAACCCCGACTCAAACCAATAATGGTGCTGTGCCAATTCCTCAGAGCGAACTCCCACCACCATTGGCACCGCGAGAAGTTTTTCGAGCCATTACCAGTGGAGGTATTGCTGGGATCTCCTATCAAATTACCCTGATGAACGACGGACAAGTGATTCGGGTTCAACTGAGTCCCAATACCCCTGCTCAACCGGAGACGCACCAAATTTCCCGCCAACAGTTACGGCAGTTTCAGCAAGTACTAGCACAGCAGAAATTTGTCCAGTTCAACCAGTTGGCATTTCCCGCACCACCAGGATCTGCTGATTACTTTACCGTCACCCTTACCAGCAAAGCAGGTACAACTCGCTATGCTGATATCGGGCAAACTGAACTGCCTGAGTCTTTACAATCAGTTATTAAAGCTTGGGCGCAAATTGCTAGCAATTAAGCGTCATAACCCGCCAGAGAATTTATTCTCTGGCTAATAGCTCAAGTCCACGCTATGTGAAAATGAAAGCCTAATACCAAATCCGGCTCGACAACCCCTCTTATCTTCTTCCTCTTCTTCTTCGTGTCCTTTG
>DNXU01000610.1:10245-12135 GCA_003505715.1 Cyanobacteria bacterium UBA8803
TTTAAAAGGGGGGTAATGGCAGCGGATTTGGTATAATTCCCCCATTCCCTATTCCCTTTCACCAAATTCTCATACCCTATTTAAATATAGCAATAGCTTATGACTCGTTCCTGAGAATTCCTAAGCCAGCCTTTGTTTCAATATAATAGGCTAAATCAATAAAATCTTCCCGAGGCTTACATTTACCTCCAATCAATTTGAAAGCTAATTCACTGCGAGGGTTTTCTGGGTTTTCCAGACAATGAATACCCCAATAGTAAAGCTGATCGCTGGAACGAATACAGACTTCTTCTGGATCAATGTAGTGAAATTTATCATCTGTTTCCTTTAATTCTTCATAAGCCTCGAAAAACACATTTTTGAGAATCTTCATTTGCCTGTTAGTCGTTTGTCTAAAGTTATTCACTAACACAAACAAGTGGGCGTGTTTGTTGATTTTTCTAATATCTTTAACCGTATCTTTAATCACCTGACCATGCTTATTAATTCCCAGGGGATTGAATGTTGTTGGGATAATGCAATAGTCAAATTTTTTAACTAGATCTTCAGGATTGCGCTCAAAAGCAGGCGAACAATCACAAATCACAATTTTGCAATCACGGGCAGCATCTTCGTCCCAGGTATCCTTATCGTAAACTTCTATACTCTCCCCCACATTTTGTGGTTTGGGAAGATAAACACCATCGCCAATCAATTTATGTAGATTTCTTTCTGGATCTAAATCTACCAGCGCCACATTGAATCCCTGAAGCACAAATGCTCCAGCTAAATGTGCAGTAATTGTGGTTTTTCCTACTCCTCCTTTGCAAGTAAAAACACCAAAATAAATCTTATCTGGCTTTGGTGGTGTGGGCGGGGGAACATCTGGGTTATCATTGATCCAAATAATCTCGTTTTGAGCAGCAATACCGCATAATAGTTTGGGATTGTCACCCCAAGTCCGGATCAAAGCGCGTGCCGATCCACCATAACCTTGGGTTGTAATAAAAAAACCACAGTTAAATTTTCGACCTGCTTGGGTTTCTAAAAAATCAACAAATTTAGAAAGTTGTGGTTTCTGAACAGGACTTTTTAACCATTTAACCTGGACAGCACCTATTTGGTTATCTTTTGTAACAATCAAATCGTAACTAACTTGGTTAACAATTTCAACTGTCCACCCCTCGGTTTGGAACAGTTCTGCCACATGAGACTCGAAGTGGACGAAGTCTTTCAAGAAGGACGGCTCTGACAATGGGGGCATAAAAATAATTTTGAGTGTTTGGGATCGAGACAAGAAATTTCCGTTGGCATCGGCATTGTATCTTACTCTCCTTCGCCCTTGATGGGAGAGGGGGCCTGAAGGGGTGAGGGTAGAAGACCAATATTAGCGCAGATCATATCAGCTAAAACGAGCTGAGAATGCTGACGGGGCGACAACTAGGGCCGAAAGCTAGACAGGATATGGTTTTTAAGCCATGCAAATCTTGGAAAAAGACACCCACCTCTTTCAAAATTAGCCCAGAAATCTGGTTAGTTACCCACTGAGAGGCTATTCTCCATTTTATGAGCGCTCGGATTTTTCTGATTGTGGATGGGGAAAATTTTTGAGAGTTTTGAATAAGGGACGCGAATTGGCATTGAAACCATCTTATATGATTTCATTCATCGCGCTTTTATTGCCTCGTATTAATTACCTTGCATAGATACGCGGTCGATCGTGCTTAATTTATTCGAGCAAAAAAAGCAATCATTCTTTAACATGATATAATATCAATTATTAAGTCAATTTCTCCTCACTTTAAAATCGGATAATTCGCCCATGCAACTAGAAGACTATTTTGACTTTCAGCGACCAGATGATATTCGGGTCAAAGGGACGCGAATCGGCATTGAAACCATCTTATATGA
>DNXU01000610.1:12187-12492 GCA_003505715.1 Cyanobacteria bacterium UBA8803
GAACAAGTCTATGCTACTATCCTTTACTATCTCCATAATAAAGAGGCTGTTAGTAACTACATTGCTGATTGGTTGGAGTGGAGCCATCAGCAACTTAAAGCACAAGAACTTAACCCGTCTCCCTCTGCTATCCGCATGAGAAAACTAAGAGCAGAAAGAAACGTTAATCAGAAAGCATAATGCCTTTAAAATATTTGCTGGATGAAAATGTAGATCCGATCTACAAAGTGGGATTAAGTAGAATTGAGTTTGATTTAATCGTTTGGGCTATGACCCTATAAGAGTTTCATATCATGTCCGGTTAA
>DNXU01000610.1:12672-20467 GCA_003505715.1 Cyanobacteria bacterium UBA8803
CACCAATTCTGTAGGGGTGAAGCATTCGGGCGATAGTACAACAACCAAAACCTTAAATAATTATATCCGTAGGCGATAGCCTTCCCGTAGGGTATAGTCATGGTGCGTTAGCTTTCGCGTAACACACCCTACATAGGGCTTTCCCGCACTCGGTAGCCCAGCTGTTCATCCCAGTGGAGGGGCTTGCTAGCTTTTGGCAAGGGAGCTTCAGGTAACTGATCTACCGATACCCCATACTGCCAGTCAGGAGGGCAAATGGCAATGAATCGTGCATAGCCTCCCAAACCTCCTTTAAACTTCGGATACCCAATGGCGACGAGTGCGCCAGTAGCGGGAACTTGATCTAAATTGGCAACACCCTCGGCTTGGGTATAACCGTTGTGTAAAAGCCAAGCTTCGCCTTCAAGGTTTGGTGTGCTGTCTGTATCAAGTGGTTCATGTCCGTGAAACAGGATTTGGCGCTGCTCATGCAGGAACTTGAGCGCTTCCAGTCCCACCCCAGGAAATTTCTTCCTCGTTGCCAGTTCCGGGTTAGGCCATTCCTTAGACCAGTCGGAGCGCACAAACACCACTGACCCTTTGGGGATTTTGCCATACTTCTTCTCCCAGTCCTGAATATCCTGAACAGAAAGGTGGTAGTTAGGATCGAAAGCAACTTTGTCTTGGATAGAAATTACCACCAGCGGACGAATTACATAGGTAGCAGGCAATTCATCGAGCGCTGGATAGTTAGGGTTCCAATGGGCAGGGGGATCTAGCTGAGTTCCCAGCTGATCGGTAGACAAATTGTAAGCGGTTGCCTCAAAGCCATCCTCTTGATAAGTGTACGGCTTGCCAGTCTTGGGGTTGACTGTCTGTTTAAAAGTGGAGGCTCCAAACCCAGACCAGACGGGAATCTTTGGGGTAATGGGATGGGTAAGATCTACATACTTGGCTTGTTTGAGCGACTGCTGGTAGACTTGCCACAGAGGCGGTGTATGTTTTGGTGTGGCAGCGGATACACTGATCGCAGCGCTCAAGAGGACGACTCCAAAAAGAAGTCCTATTTTGATTAAATTCGTCTGTACTGTTTGACAAAGAAATTTCCAGAAACTACTCATCCCGATTGGCTCTTGTCTCAGTTTTGTAAATCCCACTAGTGTGAAGTCAGCCAATGTTACCACGGATGTTGGCTTGTCATGGTGCGTTAGCTGGCGCGTAACTACCTATATGTAGGGTTGACGAGAATATTGCATTCGCAACGCCAGAATATGTTCGCAAGGGCCTTTGTATAGCTTATTTTGCTGATGCCAATTGCAAGTACACTCGGCTGCTGCGATCCGCTCATCTGCATCAACCGTCAAATATGGTTGGTAAGTTTTGCCGCGATCTTGCACCGTTCCTTGCAGAGTAAATGCGTCTGTGGCATTGGGGGTTACTGTTTCAACTCGGACGGCATTATAGGCTAAGAAACGGGTTGCTTTTTCTTCGCGTTCGTTAGCAAAGCGTAGTCGTTCCATTGGTAAGGGGTCTCGTGTTAATTCCCTTACCCGGTAAACTTGCTTGTTCAAATCATAAATTGCTCGTCCGGCTTGAGTGAAGGCACCTAAAGCACCGATAATTACGGCACGGTTTAAATTAAGCCGTTCGGCTAGGGTGTCGGGACTTTCTACCCAGTTTTTCTTGAGTTCGTCAAAAATCAGCCGTTGCGTCCATTTATCTACATCGGCACGGGGAGCCATCAAGTCAAAGTTACCAGATTGCGACCAATCATTCGCCGTCCATCCTGATAAACCGAGGGTAAAGGACATATCGCCTAAGTCGGCAACGTAGAAAGAAGGCATACCCGTCCCTAACAGGTGCAAGGTAAACTTTTTCGCGATGGGGATAAGACGTTCTAAAATATGGATGCGGCGGCGTCCCCATACCCGAATGTGTTGCTCTTGGTTCCCGGTGTAAGGCGATCGCGGACAAAGTACTTCAATTCCCCAAGGATCGAACACTACTCGCACGGGTTCTCCAGGTTTGAGATAGTAGTGCAGGCTGCGCGGCCCTTGTTTTTCTTTGTAGCGGCGCAGGACAAAGCAAATGTTGTATATATCCATCGGATGCAAATCAACTCTTGTTGCTGGTAAAGACATGGCCGAACTGACTTGCAAAAATCCCCTCACCCAGCTATCTGGTAAATCGATTTTAACTTCTTTAAATGCTGCTTCCTGGGTGGTTTGCACTTCAAAACCCGACGGGTCTATTTCAAAACGAGTAGTTTTGTAACTGCGGATTTTTTGGAACTCGTTATAAAGGGCAGCGGAGTAATCAATATTAGTAGTGCCGCAGGAGAACTCGCCAATATTTTGAAAGACTTCGTAGCTGACACCGAGACGACCGTAGGTAGATTCATCTTCGCTAAAGCACTCAAAAAAGACTTCATCGGGATGGACAGTAATTACGGGGTCGAGAACGAACCAGGCATCGCGGTCTTTTTGATAAAGGTATTCAAAGTAACGACGTTGTGCTTGGTAGAATGATTCCCGACGCCGATAACTATTTTGGTTTAAGCGATTGAGTTCGTCTTGCAACTGCTTGATGCGATCGCCAACTTCCTGCTGTCGGGCAGCTAGGAGTTGGACTTCAAGTTGCATATTTTTTTCCGCCCATTCTTTATAGGCAGTTTTGTCTTTGGGTTTGAACCGCAGATCGGAAACTACAACATCGTGTAAGGCACTCATCGCTTCTCTAAAAGCTACGTGCTGGTGTAATTCTCCGCTGAAGTAAGTGGGTTGGCGCTGGATGTCGGGGGAGAAGGACATCTGGGTGCTGCTGCCCTGATCGCTAATTTCGGTATTTTTAGTGTAGGTGTAGTTAAATTCCATGATTAGGGGTAAGGAGTTTTAACGCCAAGGGGGACGCAAAGTTTAATTAGGTTCTGAGTTCTGTAATGGGTTTTATTTGTAGGGGTAAGGAGAGGCGAGGATAGGTTTTGTGGAGTTTGAGCATGATTTGAATGGCGGCGGCTTTATCTCCAATAGCCATAGTGAGAGATTGTCGGGTGAGGATTTCGGCGACGATGCGGGCAGATGCTTCGCTTTTTTGAGCTTCGGTATCTAGAAAAGTGAAGATGCGCTGCTTGGTAATACGGCCTCGATTTACACCGCATAATACCCTGATAAAATAGGGGGCTAGGGCGCTCAAGCGATCGGGATTATCGACAGCATAGTTTTCTAGATAGTTGCTAACAAACATCTGCATGTCTGGTGAGGGATGTTCGCTGAATTTGAGCAGGTATTCTTGGCCGTAGCTGGCTTGAAAATGGCGCGTTACTAAATCGCGGCCAAAGGCGCGGACATCGGCGCGAACGCTATCGCAGATGCTAACCATGACTTCCGGTGTCCAGTCGTCTTTCGTGAATTCTTGACTGAATAGGGACAAAGCAAAGGCTTTCGAGTCCTCCCAGTTCGACTCTAAGAGCCGGACGGCTGCTAATAGGTCTTGCTCGTTACTGCGGATGCGATTTAAATTTAGTAAGAATAGGTTTTGGGCTGCTGAGCGCACGGCGAGAATTTCGTGGTTCGCGAGTTTGACTAGTTCTGAAATCTCGAATAGGGCAAGGAAGCGATCGCAATTTGCCTGCAATACCAAACCGCCTAATTCTTGGACGGCTGAGGACTTGGAGCGCAGAAGGTGCATGGCTTGTTCTTTACTCAAGTTAGCCATCCATCCTGGTATGTCTGCTCCCAGCAACTGCACGATATCTTGGTGAACGCCTTCATGTCTTTCTGGCAGTAGGATAACTTCAATAAAATCAGCAGCTAAGTCAGTGGCAAAAGCTGGATACTGAGTAGCTAGACGGCGGATAATTGGACGGATGGCGTTGCGAATATCGGCGATGGCGTTAATAGCCATGGCTACAATTAAGACGCGATCGCCAATCAATTTCTCATCCGGCAATTGTCCGAAAATTCTCACACCGATACCCCGGATCGACTCGTGAGGGGAGGCAAGAAGTGATTCGATTAAATCTGCCGGGAGATCAACGGCGCGGGTTTCGTGATTTAGTAACAGTCTCGCCCCTAATTCTTGGATTTCTGGTATCGGGTGGTGCAGTAAATCAAGGATAACGTTAAACCCTAACTGGCGTAGTTGTGGCGCGAAACCGAGCAGCAAGGTTTCGCCAATTTCTCTTGCCATTTCGGTTTGGGTTGGCGCTAGTGCCAGCAAGGCAGCAATAATTTTGGCAATTAGTACTCTCGCTGTGGCATCGCTGAAAATGGACGAACTGATTAACCTGCGGGCAAATGTCCGGGTATCAGCTTGGTGACTGGTAATTAAACTGGCGATAAAATCGCTGGATTGGAAAAAATAGTCTCGTTGTTGTTCGATCCAAAGGTAAGCTTGAGTACGAGCGGACTGTAACGCGCAATTGGCAACAGCCAGGACTAGTTCGCTATTGGGTTGGTTGGGGTTATAGCGTTCTCTGGCTAGGGCAAAACCTAATTCGGCTGTAACTTCGTAGGGTTTATCTAGCAGCTGAATTATGGTATTAATATCGAGGCGATCGCAAAATTGCGGGCAGGCACGCAGCGCTTTAACCGCAAAATGATGAACCGGACGGCAATCACTTTGTAGGAGTAATTGTATTAATGCGGCTGGGTTTTGCTGCCAAAGTTGGGGAAATGCTTCCTCTCGGACTGGAGGTTCTGGGTGTCCCGGTTGGTAACCTTCTCGGCACCGCCAAGCTTTGGGATGAGGCAGGTAGCGAGGACTATTTTCGTAGAGAATATGGTTAAAGGTGAGGTAGCTGGCATAAGCATCCCAGCTCCGGCTAAAACTATCATAAGCACGGCGCTGTCGGTTCCATTTCCTGAAGGTTGACTGCCGGACTGGTTGAGCATCTTGGTCGGAGTACTGGAGGAGAATATTAACAGCGAGAGGGATATAGTTAGGATCGCCCTCTTCACCCAACTGTTGTAGAGTGCGCCACACCCGTCGCCGCAAATAGTCGCGAGTTTGTTGGCTGTAAGCTTTCTCGGACCCAGGACGTTTGAGTTCTGCGGTATAGGGACGTTGTTTAATGCGACGGTATTGACGCCTCACGGAGTCGTAGTGCCAACTTAGACGCTGATTGTTAAAAGTGCCTGGTTGTTTGTCAAAGGCGTAAGCCAGAATACCAAAAACTTCAGCATCGTGGCGGTACTCGGCAATTTTGAAGATATGGCGCAGGCGCTGGAAATAGGGCGGTTTTAGCGGTGCCTCGATCAAAGTATCGAGTAGTGCCGGACGGACGTACTCGTTATCGATGTGATAGATGGTATCTAAGACGGCAAAACGCTTGTAGTGGCTGCTGTTTAAATAGGTTTTGAGTGCAGTGCTAAAAGCTTCTGCCGTGCCATTTTGAGCTAGCGATCGCAATTCTGAGGGCAATTCTGCTATCTTCTGGGAACGCATCGCCATCCGGGTTTGGGTATCTGATAACTTATATAATGCTTCCCAAGCGATGCGGCGGACGAATTCGGGGATTGCTGTATTCTGAGTAAGCGATAAGAGCGGTGCTATTGCCCTCTCATCTTGGCACCAACCCAACGCCCAGGCAATACAGTAATCTCTTAAAGGTGAGCCAGTGGCTAGTAGTTGGATTAATAGCGGAGTTGCTTCTCTAATTTTCAGTTCCCCTGCCCGCCAAATCACTCGTTCCAGAGGCCATTTAGTATTGTCGCGGTTGGCCAAACGTCTGAGGATGGCTTGGTGGCGGGGGTTATTGCTGGTAACTAGGACGGTTTCTCTAGGGACTGGAGGGGGTGCCACCATCTCACCAGTTGGCTGGTTGGTAACATCCCGATAGCCTTTCTGAAGTTGCGAGTTCACCAGTTTATCAAACACTCGCTGGGCATCGGCTAACGGTATGGCTTGAACCGTTTTTGTCCCTTCTTTGAGGGTAGTGCCACGGCGACCGTAGCGGAAGTTCACGACATAGCGGTTTTCCCCTGTCTGGCAGAGATCGACTTCGTAGACTTTATCTGAACTTCCGGCTTGATAGAGAAGCGTTGTCCGTCTGATTAGTTCCATCAGTCCCACTAGTATTCCTGTCTGGGATTTCATTAGTATATAAGTACTAAGCTCAACCAGCCAAGAAGTAAAGTATTTTGGGGAATGGGGAAACCAATGTAGGAGAGAATGAAACCTAATCTAAAATCGAAAATCTAAAATCGCATGACGCGACAGCCTCATGACCAATTCGCCAAGCAATACCTAGGGTTAACCGCTTCATCTTGACGGGTGCAGATGGCTCCTCTGTTACCGGAGTAGCTGCTCGGTGACTCACCCACTGCTCAACCCGTAGGATAACGCTGGCGGTGGATGGGCATTGTTCCAGGGTGGCGATCGCGAATCAAGACTTGCTATCGGTATGGTTTCCTGCGCTCAATTTACAATTAAACGTCCCAAGTGCTTCAAGATTCTCAGCACTTCATAAAGATTGTTGCGATATGGCGAGCGCGTGGCAAACAGATCGGAAATCCCATACTGCTTGCCCAATGTTTTGATGAACAAATAGCTGCTACCGTTCATCACCATGCCATAGAGCGGTTGTTCTGGCTCTGGATGCGCTGCCATGTAAGCCAATGTTTGGGGAATCGCCACCTCTAAATCAAACGTAGTCTTTTTTGACTCAATCTGAACAATCCACAGTTTGCCCTGCAACACCAGCGCATCAATCCGTCCCCGTAAAATTTCTTCGTTGTCACCTTCTGCCTCGATCTCAACCGAAACTTCTGTCCTGAACTTGTATGGCGGTTGATAGAAACCTGCTAACTCAAGCAATGGCGACAGCACCACCATTTTGATAGTTTCTTCCAGCAAAACCCCATCCGAAATTTGGTAGAGATAGTTACGACGCACCTGCTCTAACCGAACTTGCTCTGCCTCGCTCAATGCAGGTAATTCAGCCATCCATTCAGTGAAAAACTCGCTATTCTCGGTCAGGGTTAGCCCCAGTTTCTCCTGAACTTGGCGAAACGTCGTAATATCTTCTCCAATGGCTAGGCTTCTGGTCATGGGTCAATACTGTAGGGACTTCCTATTCTACAGCCCTACTGGAGTTGGTTAAGCGGAAAAATGATTTTTGCTACTTCGATAAATCGAAATATGGTGCAAAGCTACGGACTGTAAAGGCTAGCAATCAAAAAAGTAGGACATGGCGTGTTATCACAGTTAACTGTCACCTTCACACTCCTTCACACTGGGGTTAACTGTAACGGTAACACAACCACTTGTTACGGTTACAACCAGGCTTGCAGTAAACCGTTTCAATAACTGGTTATCATATTTTTGTAACTTGTTATAGAGTAGTGAATGCAAGTCTAAACCAGGCACATCTCTTGTGGGAGGTAGATATGAAAAAACAGCCCCAAAATTTTAGCAATAAGGCTACTAATAAGAATAAGATTTTTGCTGAGTTACTTGTTCAAACTCTAAGTGAAAATGAATGCGCTCAGTTGTCTGGAGGCAGCGGCAGCGATACTCATAGCCCTTCTTTTGGAGGTAGATACGAAATTAGAGACTTCAGTCTGTCGGCCTTTCTGTTATTGCATAAAATAAATGTCTGAATCGGATTGGCTGCGACATACCTACATGGGTAACGAGCGATAAATAGTTTCAACAAAAACCCCTGAAACTAGCAGCTTCCGGGGAAAGTTTAGTTATGTGAAGATCGCTTTCCCTCCGACCCTCCGATAAAAAGATACAAGAAGTAAGGTACAACGATGCTCCCTTCTCCCTCCCCTTTCTTATTCTCCATCCCCCCGCCCCCCCATCCCCCCAT
>DNXU01000348.1:0-9648 GCA_003505715.1 Cyanobacteria bacterium UBA8803
ACGCATTGCTTGGCTCCGAGCTTGTTGAATCGGATCGAGGTGGATTTTTCTAGCCCACCAGAAACTGCGCTTTTTGTCAACCTCTTTTACTGGACTGGCGCTCTAGCAGCATTCTCGTCGATGAGGTAAAACTGAAAATAGTCTGCAAATACTTCAAAGTTAAACTTTTCCATAGGCGATCGCACTGACAAATGGAGATGGTGCGTTCTGAGCGGAAAGTTGGCTTAGAGATTAGGAGTTGCCTGAAGGAGGGCACCCTACAACAGAGAAGCGATCGCATTGTTACATGGTAATGAGTAATAGGTGATAAGTGATATTATGTCCGGTCGATTAACCATACTAAAACCAGCTCCTGGGGCGGGTTTTGACTGAGAGCCTATCAGTGCTGTCTAGATAATTTGTCGCTAAACCCGCCCCTACAGATATTATGGGTGTTTAACCAGACATGATATAGCAGTACCTTAATTGGTTAGGACAATAGACTTGGGTGAAACTTGATTTTTCGTGGGCTGAAACAGCGTAAATTCGTCGAATTTCCCCAAAGTGACAAAAGAGGGATATCTGTAGGGGCGGGTTTAGCGACAAATATTATAGGCTTCTCAGATATGTCTTAAGTCAAAACCCGCCCTGCGACTGGTTTTATTATGGGTGATTTGCCGGACATCATATAAGTCGTGAGAATCAGAGATTTTCTGCGCTTCAGCTGCTATTAATAACAATATTTCTTGTCGCTATTAGACTTAGATTGCTCTTGGCCCATACGCATGGCACCGATGAGGGTGGAAACGTAGACACAGCGTTTGGAGTTGCTACCGTTGTTGGTGGTTAGGGTGATTTGTCCGAGTTGTCCGTTGGTGTTGCCGTGATAGTTGAACTGGACACGCCAGGGACCTGTAAGACTTTTGGCACCGGGACTATCGAGAGTGGTTTCGTATTTGCCTAGTTGGTTTCTGGCGGTATAAATACGGATATTTTCGCCCAGATGATTCCAGTGAACGCTGGAAGGGATGAATTCTCCAGATTTAGCGGGGTGGATAGACCATTGCACGACGCGATCGACTTCTCGAAAGCTGACTTGCCAGGTGATTTTATCTCGCTTGGCGTTGCTTTTGGCTTCTTGCATGGCTTGGTAAACTTGGCTTTGGGCGGTATTGAGGCGCTGGCGGTCTAAGAAGCTGAGCCAACTGGGGACGGCGATCGCGCTTAATATGCCTAATATTACAGCTACTATTATTAGTTCGAGTAGGGTAAATCCGGCGGTGGAGCGAGATGGGGTTTGGGGTTGGTTATTTTGTGGCATCGGAATTCACCCTGACGGAATCTGCTGGTTGTTGAGGTTTATTGATTCCGATTTAATTTGATTTTTGGAAAGAAAAACAGGGGGAAAATGCTGAATAATAACAAACCCCCAACTGAGAGCAGTCGGGGTTTTTGCGGTTATATTCAGTTGTAATTTATTGTATAAATGCAGAAACGATGACCGCTTCTAAAACTATAAACAACCTTGTAGATTGTTTGTAGGATCGTATTGTCCCGAACCTACTCTCATAGAACCCAAGAGAGTGACTACTGTAGGGCACCGCTTTGTTGAGTTAATGGGTTGACCGCTGTTGGGTACTGCTACCACCATCATTAAACCATTTTGACCTAGATCTGCGTTGTTTGGTAGATTACCCAAATGGTTAAAAGTAATAGTTCTTATCGTGCTATCTAAATTGGAAGACAATCCTGCTGTATTGGCATTAGTTATATTAGTACCTATCCAAACTTGTTTGGGGTTGACACCAACTTCTGCTGCCACGTTTGTCCAGTTTGTAGGGTTAGTCACGGTAGCAGGGTGAACAGCCATCTGAGGAACATTGCCGTCCTGTCTAAAACTAATGCTGTAGTTTTGCTTTGTCCTTTTCGCTTCTCTTTGGGCTTCTTGAATCCCTGACCAAACTACCTCGCTTACTTTAGCCACTCTTTGCCGATTGACGAAAGCCAGCCAACTCGGAGCGGCGATCGCACTTAAAATACCAATTATTACAACTACTACTATCATCTCGATCAGGGTGAATCCTGAGTTAGATGGGTATGATAATTGAGATTTTACAGTTCCTTTTGCTGAATTAAATTTTAGTAAAGTGGCTAATAAAGATGGGTTCCGCATAGACTTTTCTCCTTTATGAGCTTTTTAGTTTATTGAGGACTGAGGAACCCGCCCGTTTTAACTATGATATTGGCGCTGGGAAAAAACGTGGAGAGTCTTGTTTTATAAGTGTTGTTATTTTTCTGAATTCTAGCTAGAGCGTTACCCCTGAGATATATCCGAGCCAAATTCTGGCTTGAATCTACACAAGCATAGAAACTATAAATTCCATTTGGGTTGTTGGGAGGAATTAGCTGAGCATTGGTTGAAACTGATTGACAACTGGTATTGGTAACAGCAGGTACTCCTGGTGTATTTTGTGGTGTGTGGTCAATATAATCAACCAATATAGTAGTTTGGGTAGTAAAATCACCGGATTTTGTCCACCTGTGCATTTTTTGCTTAAGAGTACCTGGTAAACTCCTGTCAAATCCAGCAAAACCAGGAGAGCCTGCAACCAAAGGTTGATTAGGATTAGCCGCATTTGGTACAGCATTTTTAATCTCAAACCTACCAATACGAGCAGTATTAGACCAAGTAGGGTTAGGAGTTGTAATTAAGTAGTAACCCACTAGGGAGTAGACAAAAGTGTCGTTACTGCCACTGCCAGCTACAGGAATTGCGCTAGGAATAAGTTCTCGCTTCCAAAATACGAGGATTGGCCTACAAGTAGCGGTATCAGCAGGAAGGCAATTAGGAGAATTACCTGCAACGGGTGGAATTTGGTTTTTGATACCAGAGTTAATATTGCCGTTTCCCTGAAGAGTGGGGCTGGGATTGTGATCTTGGCTCAAACCATCGTTATCGTAGATATAAACAGCTTGTTTTAGATCTTGGGCTATGTAATCAAGTGCATCCTTGATTTCTTGCTCTGAGGTGGCTTTCGCTTGTTCTTTCCGGTCTGTATCTAGAATATTGATGGCGAATCCTACTAGAGGTGAGATTACTAGAACAGCGAGGATCATCGCCACTAGCAGTTCAATGAGGGTAAAGCCACTGATTTTTTGTGGTAGCTTTAAATACTTACACTTTAGCTGATTGCTAAGAATATATCTGATCGGAGCGAGCATGGTGTAGTTTCTCCCTTAGCTGACACCTATTAAGCCAACCTTTACTGACAACCACCAAAACGTTGGCAATAATCCGTAAACTTGGTTTCACTGGTGCTAATTTCAGTTGTGATTTCTATGAGAGGAGCTTTATAATCGCCGAGTGTTCCTACGAAAACAGAGCGCTTACCACCTCTATCGCTTTGTGTCGCTAGAGCATTACTATCATTAAAGGCATAAGCTCTGTAAACCCGTACACCTAGGAGGTAGCCTTGTTTGGACTGGTTTACTGTTGGACTGACGCTACGAAAACCCTGAACTATCAAGTCAGCAGGACTGTTCTGGGTACATATATTATCTCCGTCTATATCAACGCAGTACAAGCTTTGAGTTGTCGTGTTTGAGCAGTAGGTATTGGTGGGGCAGTTAGCACTTAGCGAGGTTGGAACAGCAGCATTTTTCAAATTTTCTCTCTGAGGCTGGAAACTACCATTGCTACTAGTTTCATTAATGGTGACTGTATGCTCAGGAGCGAAGATAGAACCAGCATCTACGCCATCGGTATAGGTTTTGGCAGCTTGGGTAGCTAGTTCTATTCGTCTGGCTTGGACTCGAGCTGCTGTCGCCAACGCTAGGACTGGTGCAAGTGCCACTAGCAAAATTGTCACTACAATAATTGCTACCAAAGACTCAATGATAGTAAAACCGGACTGGCTAGAGGATGTTTGTGCTTTTCTCCTAGCTAGTTTTTCGTGCTTAGTGAATTTTTTTAACCTTATCATGGTTTTAGCACTTAATTAAGTTGGGTTGGCAGGATAGTTAGCAGTTGCTCCTGAGCATCGTCCAGGGCGTTGATCTGGATTGGGAATTGCAAAGTTGGTGTAAGTTGCTCCTGATTTTCCTAAACCGTCATCGGCAGCAGCAGCACACATCAAAGTTTCCACCCAAAGATCGTCGCGCCCCACTTCCCGATAGAATTCGTCGGGCGATCCTACTGGGTTGGTTGTAAATCTTTGAGAGAACAAGTCAGGAATCTGAGATAGCAGCCCAACGTCAAAACCCCAATCCCTTTGAGGCTCTAGGTAATAGGGATTCACTGCGGTTGATGAATTGTAAGTTTGCATGTAGCCAAAGATAACGCCTGCTGCATTTGTATTCAATAGATGCCGGAATGGAGCTGTGGCGTAGGCGCTCTTCTTGAATTGGATAAATGAACCAGTGATTTGTGCCCTTTGGGTAGCCCCGTTAGGTTGCCAGTTTTCTACTAAACGCACAAAGTTTTGCAAACCACCATTGGGTTCACCTGGGTTAGTGCGCATAGGATTATCACCGGTAGCAAATATGAGGTTAGCAATTGTGAGAGTAGCCCTTTGCATCCAGAATGTTAAATGAGCCTGATTGCCAGAAACACCTGGTGTTGAATTGGGAGATGCAGTAATTCCCGTTGTGGCATGAATTTGTAGAACAGGAGCCAAAAGTGGCTGGGCTGTTCCTATAGCTGAGCTTTGGATAAACAACGCATTAGTGGGTGTGAAACTTGGGCTTGCAGTTGGGCTAGTACGAGTAATAGCTGTCTTAAACCACAAAGCGTTTGCCCCATTTTTAGGCAGGGCACTAGTATTCATGTTGGGCAAGGAGCTAGTAGTGGTATAAGGAAACCCTTTTATTTTATTTGTACTATCCTCGATTCCTAGCGGAACTGGTAGCTGAGCTGTAGTATTAATCAAGTTACCGCTGCTATCCAAAAGTCGGTTCTGAGTATCTCGCAAGAAAGCAACTCGTCTGGGATAACGTTGCAATTCAGGATTTGAGTCAGCAGTATTTGAGTCAAAGGCTGGTTGATTTGTTGTACCTGCCTTATGGGTATTAGAGTTGTAAACCTGTCCTAGTACTGTTGATGCCTTTGTTCCTGTGCCCTCTACCGACCAGTCACCTGAGCCACATTGCGAAACCGGTAATTTTGTACAGATTTCCATCAAATACTCTGGAGCAGTTACTCTTCGTTGAATTGGGG
Organism: Cyanobacteria bacterium UBA8803; assembly: GCA_003505715.1. Lineage (GTDB taxonomy): Bacteria > Cyanobacteriota > Cyanobacteriia > Cyanobacteriales > Coleofasciculaceae > UBA8803. The sequence goes on from DNXU01000348.1 coordinate 5,195, forward strand.
TGATGAAGTTATTAAAGTAAGAACTGCCTTGGTAACCAGCAGCCGCAGTATCACCAGTTGCGCTATAGTCAGCATCTGTAAAGTTACGACTGCTCACAAAATTGTTGTTGACAAAGCCATTAAGCCGACGAGCCGCCGCCGCCGTTATTTTGTCTTCAGGCACAGCTGTATCTGAGCTATTACCATTACCATTGAGGTCAAACCCAAAAACAGTCTCACTAACTGTGTCAGCTGAGTTAATGCCGTTACCGTTAATAAGGTCATAACCCACAACTGGATTGGCTACAAGAGTCTCAATACGAGTACTTGTATTATTTCTCAAGTCATAATCGCCCTCGTTGCGGAAACCGAAGCGGAAATTATTAGAAAGTAACGTAATGGAGTCAGCTATCACTGTTGCCGGACGCCATAAATCACCGCCACCAGCAGGGCAATTAATTCTTGGGTCACCTGCACGACAAGCAAAGTTACGTTCTAATTCTTGGTCAGTACGGTCACCGTAGAAGTTGTTTCTAGTCCAGCTAGGAGTTTTATCTACTAGCTTATCGGTAAACTCCTCTACCACTGTTCCATCTGGTTTTTGGTGTAAGTTAAATCCTTGTACATTGTTTATAGGGTTTTTACTTGCTCTGACATAAGCGGGCAAGTTAGTCGCTAAGATTAACCCCTTCTCTGCTCCAACCGGATCGACTAGGTTAAAGGTATTGGTCGGAGTTGCAGCACCACGAGCTAGTATGGTGCCGTTAATCAACATAATTCCGTTAGGACGGCGGCTGGGGTCAAGCTGAAAGTCAACAGGACTTTGTAGTTTGCGTTGGGCGAGAGCCCTTTCTTCCTCTGCCAATGTAGTAACAGCAGTTCCCGTCCACTGATTACTCAAATCCGGCAGGCCATCATCGCGAGTGGCGTAGATAATGCCGCTATCTGGCAGCAGGAATTCGGGTGTTGGCCCTGGTGTTCCTCCAGCAATTTGTGTTTGGCGAAGCAGATCTAAATCCAATACGGTGGCTCGAATTTCCAAAGGCTGGCGTTGTTCAATACCAAGGTCGTAATTGGTTGGATTTGCATCATTGCCCTCAATGGCCTTAAGCTGTCTGGCATCAAGAAAAGCTGTTTCGTAGATAGCTCCGTGGGGAATCACTGCATCGTCAGGAGCTGCAATAGTGCCGTCAGCAATTTTCAAAGCACAAACAGTGGAATCTATAGCAGCTTGTTCTGCTAAGCTGCGGTTAGCATGGTCTATTTGCAGTGCGTTGCGCAGTTCTTCGTTTACAAATCGCCCATCAGGAAACACTAGGTTGGCTTGAAAAGCAAGCCGATCTGGGATAGTAGCTGTTGTTCCAAGAGCTAGATTGTCAGCACCAGCGACTGTAGGAAAGATGCCGTTAACAGGGGCTATTGCAGCTATACCGCTAGAAGTATCAGCAGCATCAGGCGCTGGGTAGCTGACGCCATTGTGAGATAAACCTCCTGCTCCAGCTGCCACATTGCCCAGTCCTGTTAAACTTCGGGTGGGACTAGGTAAGTTTGTATCCCTCAAAGCAATATTCGGAAGTCCATCTCGATTTATTGCCGTAACAGCAGTGCTGTGGTCATAGTAACTGCTGATACAGGCAATAGGAGCTTGATGTGTATCGGGTGTTGCAGCTCCACGATCAATGGGGTCTACCTCATAGTGATAAACCACCGTCGCCCGCATCACCAAGTCTCCCCTTTCACTTACTTCGGGAACATTATCTAGATTAGCGTCAATCCACATTGGCATTGAGTCAGGCCAAACTGATGTCAAGGCTGTCTCATTGACAACTGTTGATGGATCATCAACAATCGGGGCAGGTCGTGGAATGGGCAAATTTGAACCATTAGGACTGTAAACACCTGCTCCTGTAATAACTCGTAAGCCACCAACCCCATCAAGAGGACTTTGGGGAGCTGTGGCGGCATTTTCCTCCCAGAAGCCATCTCGGTCAGTGTTACCTAAGTCTGACAATTCTGTAATCCGAGTGGTGCGGGTACGAAGTTTTTTATTGGGGTCATCCCAGGCATCCCAGTTTGTGTCGGGTTTAATGGTTTGTGTTGATTCGCTGCCCACAAAGTTGGTGCCGTTCCACCACTTCGCTGGGAGCCCGTTACCCAGGAGAAAGCGATCGCCCAGCCGATCTTCTTTACCTTGCCGTTCCTGTTTGTCGGATTCTGTAGCAGGATACTGATTTAGGGTTAGGATAAGACCATTATTAGATGTATTGTTATTAGTTGGATCAACTGGATAAATCCAGTTATCCGGGGGGCTTAAAGTTTCAGGATTTGCAGCCTTCTTTAGTTCAGGTGATGCAGCATTAGCTCCAGTGTCTGCAAAAGGCACCCGGCGTGTCCTAGATTTGAAGTAATTCTCTAAGGCAGTTCGGCGCTCTTGATTTACTGGTCTGTCTTTGACTTCCTGCGGATCGCTATCTTCTATTGTATTGTTATCGATCCAGTTGGTTACTAAACTGTCAATTCGCGCTGCATAGGCTTGACTGTTATAGGCTACTTGGGCAGCTGTATTGCCTGTATTGCTTCCGTCGAGAACAACTCTTGTAGGGGCTTCTGTTGATTTGAATAAATCAACTTCAGCAGCTGTCAAAGACTGGGTGAGATTTGATGGGTTACCTTTGACTACATTGCCACCCACCAAAATCTTGCCATTTTCTTCCTGGTAGAAGCAAGAATTGTGGCTGCTAACCTGATAGAACTCAAGTGGAAAACTTGAATTTGGTGCTCCTGCGAATAGGTTACCATTGGTCATTACCCGACCGTTTAACCGCAGTCCAGAACCTGGTGTAATCTGTAAGTCATCTTCATAAACTACTGCATTATTACTAAGGGGAACTCTACCCCGGTCTTGCTGATACTCTAAAGCTGAAAAGCCTCTGTTACCTGTATAATTTTCATAACCCGTAGGCGGTGTAGTCTGACCCGTAATCGGTACTGTTACGGTATAGACATAAAAACTCTTTTTCAGGTTTGCGCCTGATTTATACCAATCGCTGCTGCCAACTAAGGCAGCAACGTTGCCTGCTGCTGCTGCACAAAAAGCATTAGCAACTGGAGCCTCCATAGGTGGAGTTCTAGCTTCTAAAGGATTTCTACTTCTGTTGAAATTTCCGGTGTTGTTCCGACTTGGACTGCGGAAGTAAATGCCGTAGAGCGTATAGCTATCAAATAAACCGTTATTATCTGTATCAACAGGAAATCTCCAGGCTGTGGTAGAAGTTTCGTCATTATTTAGCAGCGGAGTGTTGCCCTCAATCGTTCCCCCACTATTGTTAATGTCAAATGCTATTTTGAGACGAGTCTCATCACCAAACGTAAATTGAGGATTAGTTTTAATAACGTTATAAAGAGCTACTTCTGTTGGAGTACCTTGCGGCAATCTGGGATCATCAAATAATCTATCTATTTTAGCTTTCGCCCGATCGATGGCTGGAGCTGCTGCTGAAATTGATGCTGTACTTGCCCGGTTATTACTGGCATTTTTCGCTCGGTCAAAAGAACGAAAGACGATCGCCGTAGTAAGCAGGATCACAACCAGTATCACCATAGTCACCGTGGGCAATACAAAACCAGCCGCAGAAAAGCGCGACCGATGACCTACTAATATCAAGCTGCGCAGCAGCCAGTTCATCAGCTTTTTGGTGAGAGTCCTAAATAGCTGCAATAGCTGTCGGTATAAACTTTGAATGGCCTTGACTAGCTTCTTAGCGACTGACATGGCAATTTCCTGTCAAACTGGAGAATAGGTGCGATCTTTATACCCGGTATCAATGCCCTAGCTGCATCAAGCGGGTTGAGCAGGCAATAGTGAAGAGTTTATAAAAAATTCCGGACGAGACTTGGATCTTTCCGTAGTTTGAGACAAAGGTAGCTCTCAAAAGTTCCCTCTCAAGGAAGATTTATGACCTTGGGCAACCACCTTGATTATAATTAACCCTGACGCGCACGGAAACCAACTACGAGTTAGTGATAAGCTAACATAGCTCTAGCGTACCCAATTTTGCCAGTAAACCTATCACCCCTCACAAAAATTAAAACCCCAATGCCTGTTTCCCCCTCTTGCAGAAGAGTTTAAGAGGGGTTGAGGGGGAGCCAAGGCGAAAAATCTCTAATAATGATTGAGATTAATCCCAGCTTCCTTAGCCATAGCTTGCAGTCCTTTCTTCTCTAGGGTTTTAATCGCCTTAGTAGAAAGCCGCAGTCTCACCCAGCGGTTCCCTTGGGGCCACCAAACCCGTTTCCATTGCAGGTTAGCTTGCTGTAGTTTCTTCGTGCGGCGGTGGGAGTGGGAAATGGCATAGGCGTTGTTGGCCTTTTTACCCGTGAGCTGACATTTGCGCGACATGGGGAATCTCCAGATTGTAGTCCGTTCTCCATAATATCTTTAATGAGGTTGAGTCGCCCCCCTAACCCCCCAACCT
>DNXU01000348.1:9796-21921 GCA_003505715.1 Cyanobacteria bacterium UBA8803
GGGGAACCTAAGTTAAGCCTAACCCCCCAACCTTGGGGGGAACCTAAGTTAAGCTAACTCCCCAACCTTGAGGGAACCTAAGTTAAGCCTAACTCCCCAACCTTGGGGGAACCTAAGTTAAGCCTAACTCCCCAACCTTGGGGGGAACCTAAGTTAAGCCTAACTCTCCAACCTTGGGGGAACCTAAGTTAAGCCTAACTCCCCAACCTTGGGGGAACCCAAGTTAAGTCTAACCCCCCAACCTTGGAGAACCAAATTTAACTCCCCCCAGATTTGGGGGGCAGGGGGGGCAAAGCATTGGGATTTAGGTATCGTGGCTGGGTGAAACATATTGAGGACTTTTGGGAAGAGGAGAAATTTTCATGATTCAAGCCATACCCAAACACGTCAGCTTTGATGAATTCATTGCCTGGTATCCAGAGAATTCGGAGTACCGCTACGAACTGCATGACGGGGTAATTATCCAAATGCCTAAACCAACAGGTAAACATTCTCAGGTGTCAGGTTTTATTGTCCTGAAGGTGGGGATGGAAATTTACCGTCTTAATTTGCCCTACTTCATTCCCAAAGATTGCGTCATCAAACCTAGCCGTGAGGAGTCTGGCTATGAACCAGATGTTATAGTATTGGACAAGCATACCATTGGAAATGAGCCGCGCTGGGAACGGGAATCTATTATTACGCAAGGGACTTCCGCACGCCTAGTTATTGAGGTCGTTTCAACTAATTGGAGCGACGATTATGCTTTGAAATTGGAAGAATACGAGTCAGTTGGCATTCCCGAATATTGGATCGTGGACTATCTAGGCTTAGGTGGCAAACGGTATATTGGGTTTCCGAAACAACCTACAGTCAGTGTCTGCCAACTTGTAGATGGCTCCTATCAGATCAGGCAGTTTAGAGAGAGCGATCGCATTGAGTCGGCAGCTTTTCCAGAGTTGAACTTGACGGCACAACAAGTCTTCAAGGTTGGAGAATAGGACTTCAGCAAAATCTGGCAATTCGCCCTTGCACCCCTGCTCAGGTAGATGTACCGAAAAGTTGAGGATACCCCCAGGCAAGCAGAAGATTTTGAACTGCCCTTTGAGGGAAAGTTATCACAGGATAACCGTTGGGTAATCAGGGCGAAGTTAGTACCCTGGGATGAATTTGAAGAGGAATATGCCAAGAATTTTGCTAGAGATAAGCTTATTATTCCTTGAGCCTTAAATAACTAATTAATCCATCGGTTGTTTTCCTCTGACTTATTCAGCAAGCCCTATTTAGCCAATGATGGTAGTGGCGATCGCGTGATTATTTGCTAATGTTCTTATCAGCCAATTACACCTAATTGGCAAAAACTCAAGCGAGTTAAGCCGTCAGTCGCTGAACCTGTTTAATCTCATATCCTTTCTTTTAACCAATCTACTAAATCGGTGACTTTGGAAACATCTAATAATGCTACACTAAACCTTTGGTCATTGGATGAGGAGGATAAGGAGATTTACGTTTGCGGCGCTCTGTAAAGCTTATTCGAGGTATTGATAGTCAAGTCGTTGAGGCAGTTCTGCTCGATCTAGCACAAAACCACATTGATGACTTTGAGAACCTGTGGAAAGAACAGCTGAGGCTATATGGTCAAGAGGATAAGTATTGGGATTGGCTATTCAAGAAGTGCATTTCTCTTTCTAACGACAACTATGAGAGTTACGCGATCGAGTACGAGGGAAGAACCCAAGGACTACTATGGATTGAAACTCAGCAACATCTTTCCCAGGTTGAAGAAGGGTACAGACTTGTCTACATCGAAGCTCTAGCTTCAGCGCCTTGGAATCGAAGGGCGATTCAACGACCTCCTCAGTTGAAAGGTGTAGGAACTTTGTTATTAAATTTTGCAAGGCTCAGGAGTTTAGACTTGGGATATGAAGGTAGACTCGCTCTCCATGCACTGCCTGGGGCAGAAAGATTTTACGATTCAAGGCACATGATGAACTTTGGAGCTGATTCTGATAAAGAGGATTTGATTTACTTCGAGTATGGGCGACTCAGACTGTAGTTAAATTGAGAGGAATCGGTAGAGGCGATCGCAGATGCATTTTGATTGGCAAACGTTTACCTATGACTCAGAATGGCTGAGGGAAGCGGTTCGTATTGAGGATGAAGCGGACTGTGATATCAGCGCTGGGTTTGACTGGGGCGCAACTCTTGGAGCGGTAATGGCTTATCCAGAGAGATATAGCCAGTTGGCTCGACTGCGCTCAATTGTGATACGAGAATTCAAGGAACTGCTGGCGGATTGGAATTTAGGAGTAGGAGCCGAAGCTGCGCTGGTTTGTGGACGAGGATTACTGATGGAGCGATTGGTTGATCCTACACCAGAGGTACAGAAGCGGTTGTTAGCTGTGTTGGAAGAAGATTTAGCAAGCCCACAGGGAGATAGCAGTTCTAAGCAACTTCGGGCTGGGTTACAAGAATTATTGCAGGGAGTTTTGACGCGAGAGGACTGGGAACTGATTGCGGCAACTGCTGGGAATTGCGTGCGCGAACAGGTACTTGAGAGGTTTCAAACTGCGAAGACGGCTTGAGCGGGATTTGTACTTTTGCAAGAGGTCTAATATATACCTGTAGGGGCGAGTTGCTGCTTCAGATATCAAAGATGAATACGATAACCTCAATTGACTCGCCCGCTCCAGGAATTAGGTTTACCTTTAACATAAACACCATCCAGGGCGACCCAATAAATTCTATGCACATCTAGCCAATTCCCAAACAGCGGGTCGCCCCTACAGTTTTGTATGATGAAAAGGTGTGTGGCTGTCCCTGCTCCCGAAGAAAATTTGATAGAAGCGGTCTCGTTACCAATGACCCAACCGACGAAAGTGACTCTAGTTCCCCCTCTCCCTAAGATGGGAGAGGGGGGTAGGGGGGTGAGGGCAAAAACTACTGTGCCGTCAACCTTGTCAGTACCTGATTAGATCGCTCCACAAATGCCTTCATCCCTTCAGCATCAAAGCCTTTCTGAGACATCAGCGCCAAGTCGTAGACGTGCTGGCAAATCATTTTCGCCAGTTCGCCGCTAGGAGATTCACCCCCACCCTGGACAATTGACCCCTGACTCAAATTCACCAAATTCTGAATCAACGGGTGCGTCGTATTCACTACTAAAACATGCTCATCGGGAAACTGTGCCGCTTGCTGTTGCATCAGTGCCGTCATATCCCGCAACCGCCGCATCACCTCTGGTAGGAGGATCATGGCAGGTGGTGTGCCTTGGGGATCTTCGGACTTGAGCGCCTGAGTCCGGATGTTGACTTTGGGTTTGTTGATAGCTTTTTCAAACAGCTCTTTAATTAGTTCGCTCCGGGTTTTATTCGTCTTGGGGTCAACGATATCTGATGCTTTGTCTTGATCGATCAGGGTGTTATCTAACTCAGAGTCCACTCGCGAGAACTTGACATCAGAATATTCCCGCTCTAAGAAGCTGATGAAGTGGGTATCAATGAAGGAGTCCATAAACAGCACTTCTAACCCTTGATTCTTGTGCAATTCCACATAGGTAGCTTGCACTGCTTCATCGGTGCAGTAGAAGACGCGGTTTTCGTGTTTCGATTTATTACGCTCTAGATACTCCTTGAGGGTAGTGTAGGGAGCAGTGGGAACTGGAGAATCGGCAGTAGAATTTTGAGGGGGGGTAACATCTTGCCAAGCATCTCCTTCCTCAGACTGTACTTGGACTTCTGGAGTTTCAACGGTACTGGCTGACTCCCCTGTCGCCTTACTTCCTGACTCTGCTCCCTCATAGGTAGTGCGGTAGATAATGATATCTTCGACTTGCTTTTTAAATTTATCGTTGTTGAGGGAGCCGAATTTCACGAAGGTGCCGACATCTGTCCAGCAGCGAATGTATTCAGCCCGCTGCTCGTTGTAGAGTTCTTTTAAGCGATCGCCTACTTTTTTAGCAATGAAGTCGGCAATGCGCCGTACCGTCCGGTCATTCGTCAGCGCCGAACGCGACACATTGAGGGGAATATCCGGACTATCAATTACGCCCCGGAGCGGCATGAGAAAATTGGGGATGATTTCCTCGCAATGGTCGCTCACAAACACCTGATTGCAGAAGAGCTTGATATTCCCCTTAGTCACATCTACATCCGGCTTGAGTTTGGGGAAGTAGAGAATACCGTTGAGCAGGAAGGGGTAGTCGGTATTGAGGTGTACCCACAGTAGGGGGTCTTCTTGGAACGGGTAAAGATAACGATAGAATTCTAGATAATCCTCTGTCTTCAGGTTTTGGGGTGATTCCTTCCACAGCGCTCGGTGCTTGTTGAGTTCCTCGCCATCCAGCTTAATCGGCACTGGCATGAAATCGCAGTAGGTTTTCACCAACTGCCGGATGCGAGCAGATTCCACGTACTCTTGCTCCTCGTCTTGGAGGGTGAGGGTGACAGTAGTACCGCGCTCTGTACGGGGGGAATCTTCGAGTTGAAAAGCCGGGGAACCGTCGCAAGACCAGTGAACGGCTTGGGCCCCTGCCTGGTAGGAGAGGGTATCGATCTCGACTTTCTTGGCTACCATAAAGGAGGAGTAGAAGCCCAAACCGAAGTGACCGATAATCTGCTGGTCAGCGTCTTTCTGATATTTCTGAATAAATTCCTCAGCGCTGGAGAAGGCCACCTGGTTAATGTATTTTTTGACCTCCTCTGCCGTCATGCCGATGCCGTTATCGGAAACGGAGAGGGTCTTTTTGTCTTTATCAATAGTGATGGTGATCTCCGGCTCCCCGATTTCACCATCCACTTCCCCAGCGTAGGAGACCATCTTCAGCTTCTGGATAGCGTCCACAGCGTTGGAGATCAGTTCCCGCAAGAAGATTTCGTGGTCGGTGTAGAGAGACTTCTTGATAATGGGAAAGATATTCTCGGTATGAATCGTGATATTGCCCTGTTCGAGTACACTCATGGCTCTATGTATATTGGGTCTTGTATCTTAAATATAGATTTTGAGCGATCGCTCTCTCTTATGGGTATCGGATTGCTCACCGAGGGGATTCGGATTTCCGTATATGTGGTAGCCACTGCTGAGCTGGTATATTATTGGTGAAAATGTAAAATTTGGTGCTTCCGTATATCGCTTTTCCACTCTCGGAAAATAACGCTCAAAGCAAAAGCCTGAGAGCTTTACCACATAATGATTTGAGCGGTGAGTTTCTATCAGAAACTCAAAAATGTAGGTTGATTGGGCAAGCTCCCGTCCTATGAGGGTTACAGCGTTTGCGATCACCCAGAGTGACAAAAGAGCGATATAAGCAACTAACTCAAATATCCATCAGTTCTGGCAGATTTACTGTAGATAACTGCTTCAGGATATACCGTTGCTGATCTTCATTAAATAATCTGTGAAATTTCTGGGAATTGGCATTCTTGATCTCCTCCATCACGCCTAATTTCCATTGCTCTCGATCGCGAATCAACTGCTTAGCTACTACGCGATAATCTTGCAGCATTTGCTCCTTAAAGTCTACGCCAATAAATTTACAAAGATTTGCTATTACAGTTTGCGGATCTTCTACCAAATGTTCGTATCTTACCAGAGTATGATTAGGTTGGTTTAAATACCTAAGGCTGATCTTTACATTCCGAATCCACTCTTCAATACAATCATCAACCTTTCCCATAACGCTCCCCCATGTATTGGGATATTTTTGCCCCATTTCATATAATGATGCAACTACGTCTACACCATTGCGGATAATGTGAATAATTCTAGCTTTAGGTATAAATTTTTCTATATACTCAATATAGTTTATGTGTTGAGGGGTTTTTTCTAGCCAAATGCTCTTACCTTGTTTTTTAGCTATCTTATCCATAATTTGAACAAACTTGTGCGTGTACTGACCGATGAATTGAGGAAATTTAGGTAAGTAGTATTGCATTTCTGGATAGCCAATCTCCTTGAAAAACTGACTAAGCATAGGGCGCAACCTACGTGAAGCTAACCCTAAAGTGCGCCTACGTGGTTCGTACTCAGGAAAAAGATACTCAAAAAACTTAGATTCAGGGAATGAAGCTATTTGGGGATGTGCTGCCAACATACTTTGCAACAAAGTTGTTCCCGAACGAGGACATCCGACTAAAAAAACTGGTCTATTTGATACTATTTCCATGGTTAACTGAGCATTAATTTATTTAATCTAAACAATTACATAGCTTGAATTAAGATTTGGCTGTACCTTTAATTTGGTGCCTTAATGATTGAGCTAGTGTAGGGGGTAGTAAAATTCCTACAATGCTTTTCAACAAAACTATCGATAAAACTCGCCATCGCTGCCTTACAATAACTGGATTTTTTGTTACAGCCAACAACAGGCATCTAATTACCATAAAACTTTTCTGAGGATTGACCTCGCCTTCTATCCCTCGAAAGGTCAGATAAAGATAGAAGGACGCTATACTAGCTTTTTTGAGATGTTGCAAAGATGGGACGCTATTATTAAAAGCCCGTTCTATCACTCTTAATGATTGATGTTCCAATTCAGAAATATTGGCAGATATTGAATTAGTCCTAACTCTATATAAAATTTGAGATCTGGGCACACAAACAAAATCATAGCGAGCTGCCAAACGCAAATATAAATCCCAGTCCTCTGGACCATGGAGTGACTCATCAAACTTACCGACTGACGTGAAAGCATCTCGCCTAATCAGCGCATTGGAGCCATTTTCCAGAAAATTGCTCACCAACAGCTTAGCATAAACATCTCCCGACACAGTGGTGTGGGCGCCTGGGCGTAAAAACCGACTTGACTCATCGATAAAATCAGTCCAGCTATAAGCTACTGCTGCCTGGGAATTACCTTGCAAAGCAGCCACTTGCATTTCTAGCTTATCGGGAGTCCATAGGTCATCAGCATCTAAGAAGGAAACATAATCACCTACTGAATGATAAAAACCACAGTTGCGACTAGCAGATACACCTACATTAGGATAAGAAAATACCTTTAATCTTGGGTCTTGGCAGCAGTATACTAGGCTCAAAGTATTGTCTTCTGAACCATCATCAATTATGATAAATTCAAAATCAGAAAAGCTTTGATTTAAAACCGATTCAATCGTTTCAATTACAGTTATTGCTGCATTATAAGCTGGAGTAATTACGGAGACTAAAGGCATTTTCTTATTTATGAGTTTTTATAGAGTTTAATTTCGTAGTTTAAAAAAATTATTTGATGATTTTCATTAAAGCTTTCTCAACTCCATCAATAACTTTTTCTAGGGCAAATTTTCCAATCACATGTTCACGGCATCTTTGTGCAAGCTCAGCATCTCTATCTCTCCAGTCAATAATTTTAATCAACTTCTCAGATAAATCTTGTGCATTTCCAGGCTCAAACAACCAAGCTTGAAATACACCTGTTAAGATTTCTGGTATACCTCCAGTACGACTTGCTAAAGCAGGTATTCCACAAGCCATGGATTCAATAATTGTTCTACCGAAAGGTTCTGAGTCTAGGCTGGGTAGTACTGTTACATCGCTAACTTGATAAAGTGGGACTGGATTGTCTAGATGACCCAGAAATTCTATAGAACTATCAACCTCTAATTCAACAGCAAATTTCTTTAATGATTCCTGATAATCATAGTTCTGAATAAAAGGTTTACCTGCAATTAATAATTTAGCATCAATACCACTATTTATTACTAAACTAAAACCTTTTATTAAAGTCTCTAATCCCTTCGTCTTATCCAGCCTTCCAGCATAAAAGATTACTCTATTTTTTTCATTAATTCCCATTTTTTGTCTTAGCCAAGGTAAATCTACGCAAGGAGTAAATACTTCTGGTTCAATTCCATTATGCACCACTTCAATTTTTTCTTCACTAAAGCCATAGTTAACCCAATCACTCTTGGTTTGATGAGAAACTGCAATAAATTTATTTACTCTCTTGATCGCCAAAGACCATCTCAAGTATAAATAGAACGGAGGCGGATTGCGAAGATGGCAAACCAATGGAATATTCTTGGCTAAAGCCAATCCATAGGCAAAAAGGCAATCCTGGTATTGATTAATATAGATCACGTCAGCTCTGATGTGATAATTTTTAAAAATATCATACAATAAATTCAAAATACCAGTAATAGTTTTATTTCTTTCAATAGTAAAACTTTGTGCTTTAACTATGCTTTGACAGAACTCTTGATATTGTTCGAGTAAATCTCCCTCTTCAACATAAATAAGATGAATCACATGTCCCCGTTGCGATAGACCTCGACAAACATCCAGTACACTTAGTTCCTTGCCGCCAATTCTAGATGGGTTTTTCTCTAAAACAATGATATCCATAAAATAGAGTGGTTTTTTTACTGAAGTCCGCAAACTAATTTGTAAGCTTCTAGGGTTTTCCAGCTTAACCTAGACCAATCTAACTCATCTAAGGGAGCCTGTGGTGAACGTGGAGTATGGACAACCCAAGCTAATGTTTCCCACAAAACCTCTGTTGTTAGTTCACCTGGATATGTTCTAATCCAATCTTTTCCTACCTGTGCCTGTAATTCAGCCATTACTCCTTTCCTTGGCACTAATACTGGACGATTGAAAGAAAGAGCTAGTAAAGTACTGCCAGAATTTAGAATTTCTTGAAACGGTAAGACAATTAAGTCTGAGGCATTTAAGTATATTTGTACCTTTTTGTCGGGTATCAATCCTAAAAATAATTTAATTTTAGGATCGTTTTCACATAGTTCTAATACTTCCCTCTGAATTTCTGGCGTAGAGGGTCTACCAACTATTGCCAACATCCATTTATCAGGAGATAACTCTCGAAATATACGAATCAAGAGTGGAACATTTTTATAAGGGCGAATTTGCCCAAAAAACACTATTAACCTATGATCCTGGGGAATCTCTAGCTGAGATCTAGCAAATTCTAGACTAACTTCATTTGAATATACTTCTCGATAATGCCCGTGAGGAACAATTGCATTTGGTCGCTCCTTAAGTATTGGGAACAGTTCTTCAGCTCTAGCCTTACCTATTTGACTAAGGCTGATATATCCGTCTACACGATACATAAATCTTGATTCAAGCCAAGCCACCAATTTTCGATAAGGTATATCACGGGGTTGCTCATCATGAAAAGTCCACACTACGCGAGTTCCTCTAGCTCGCATCCAGTCAATCAGTCCTAGCAATGATATAGATCTTACTAAGGCCGTGAATAGGTTATGGTTATGATACTTTAAAGTAAACTCTATAGGCCAGTGAACGTGAAAAATATCATAGTATTGGTGTAGTAAATTACTACCTGAAGCTTCTTCCACAAGTATTCCGTATTGGCGCATATGCCAATACAATAAATAAGTGTAAGGGTTTTCGTGTTTATTTCTATATGCAGGCCAAGCAATGATTTTCATTGGCTATTCAACGATTTAATTATTTTATAAATTTTAAGGTATCCTAGATAAAACGGGCTAATTAAAGTACCGAGTAGCCGCTCCATTTCACAAGCAACCACAATATCACTTTTAATCAATTTTCGATATCGCAGGAAATGCTCTATCACCTTACGGGTATCATTTACCAAGTACAATAAAGAAGCCAAAGGTCTTTGCCAACTCTGCAAGGACAACATTCGCAGATAATAGCGGCTTAGACCAATACTGCGCATCAGATCTTTAAAATAGCTTTTTTCCAATCGCTTAGCTGGGATAAAATGTTGAATTTCCATAGCTGGGTTGTACCATATTTCCCAACCTGCTAGGTGAATGTATAACAAGGCTTCTTCATCTTCGCTTGCTACCAAACATGAATCAATTCTACCTGTAAAAAACTGGCATGATGGAACATTTTCACGCCAAACGTCTCGGCGCACTACTAAACCAGCGCCGGGAGGCACTCCATTCTGGCGAGGCTTGTATTGCAGAGGCTGTAAACCTCTATCAATAATTGCAAGGTAAAAGATTATTTTTTTAAGGTTTTCTGGCGGCTCTATCTCAAATTTGCCATGAATTTTACTACCATATGCACCTGCTTTTGGATGCTGTTGCCCAAAGGTATAAGCATTGTTAACCCAATCAATTGCAGGCCAATTATCATCATCTAAAAAACCCACAAGCTCACCCCTTGCTTCTTTCACGGCTCGCTGCCGAGCAAAAACTAGACCCTGTTCTAGTTCAAAACAATACTTGAGAGGGCAATCTACAGACCAATCAGCTTGGTACTCCCGAACTACCTGCGCTGTCTCATCCGTACTGTTGTTATCAACAACAATCACTTCCCAGGAAATCTGCTCCGTGCCCGTTTGCGATCGCAATTTATCCAAAACCTTCGGCAAACGGCTCGCCCCATTATAAGTTGGAATCGCTACCGTAAAGTCTACAGACATTTTTGAGACTTCCCCCACGGATACACGCCTAAACCAGCTCCCTCCTTCGGAACACCCAAATACCCCTTACGCCACAGATAAAACGGACTCATCAAACTACTCAAAAACAATTCCATCTGACAACTCGCCAGCACCTCCGACTGAATGCGCCAGCGGTACTTCAAAACATGAAACACAATTTTGCGCAAATCGTTCACCGCATACCCCACCAAAGCCAACGGTCTCTGCCAAGGCTCCACACTTAACATCCGGGTAACGTGACGGCTAAGTCCAACCCCCCGGATAAACGGTATCAAATACTCTCGCTGCAAGCGCCACTGCGGAATTTTGTGATTAATTTCCATGGCCGGGTTGTACCAAATTTCCCACCCTGCCTGCTGAATATAACACAACATTTCCAAATCTTCCGATGTCAGCATATTCCCTTCCACCCGACCCGTCAACACCAACCGACTGGGAACGCTCTCTAAATAAGCTTGCTTGCGCACCACCAAGCCAGCCGCAGGCGGGAGCAACTTTTTCTGTGGCTCGTATAGTAACTCCTCACCCCCCCGCTCGACAATAGCTAAAAAAGGCAGCAGCGGCAACAACTCTTCCGGCGGAGGCACATCAAAATCCCCATGAACTTGACTCCCATAGGCTCCCGCCTGGGGATGCTCTTGACTAAACGCCCAAGCCGCAGCCACCCAATTCGCCTCCGGCAGATTATCATCATCAAGGAACCCAACCACCCCTCCTCGCGCCACCTCAACCGCCCTGTGGCGAGCAAATCCTGCTCCCTGTCGAGGTTCAAAGCAATACCTTAAAGGATAAGCCTGACTCCAGTTCTCTTGATACTCTCTCACCACCTCAGCGGTGTTGTCAGTACTATTATTGTTGACCACAATAATTTCCCAGTGCAAGGAGTCAGTCCCTACTTGCGATCGCAACCGCTCCAGTACCTCCGGCAAACGGCTTGCCCCATTATAGGTCGGAATCGCTACTGTAAAGTCAATAGACATGGGAACTACTTGATAATTACGGACTACATCAAAGCCAGGAACTGTGCCCTTTGCTCCTTTGAAACTTAAATAACAGTCTTAGGTTGCAGCCAGTTAACCGCGTCTTTTTTGCCAGCATCAGGAACCAAGCAGCACCCTAATTAACATAAGTATTCCCAACTTTAAAAGACTTTTCTACAACCAGAGGGGCAATTGGGGGATTATTCTTCCCCAGTTTTGCCTGCTTCATGGGGGCAAGTCCTATATTCTGAATCGTAACCGACATCTGGTCAATAAACTATAAGGAGTCGCTAAAATCCTGTAAAGATTCTGTTTAGGTCGGCTCAGGGTCAGATTATCACTTATAATCTAAAATTTTACACAAATCTTAACCCCATCTACTCCTTAAACTACAAGGATGGAACGAACTCCGATGAAGATTGTGTATCGTTGAGTTACAGGTAAGATAATGAGTTATAATTAATTCCCCAGTCTGGGTAGGTTTTGGACAAAAGCGCAATCCGCTCCCACTGATTAATTAAGGATCTCGGACTTACGCATAATCGCCCCCCTAACCCCCCAACCTTGGGGGGAACTAAGCTGAGTTTGCTGAATCTGCCTCCCTAACCCCCCAACCTTGGGGGGAATTAAGCTGAGTCTAATGTAATAGCGTAGTCTCCACTCCAACAACAAAATTAGCAACACTGCAAAAACAAGTCGAAGGGGCATTAGCTCAATTAATGAGCGTGACAAAACGAATTCAATCCGGTTAAACACCCATAATA
>DNXU01000348.1:22125-24882 GCA_003505715.1 Cyanobacteria bacterium UBA8803
CAGGGTAAACCCATTCCCCATTGTTATTGCCCGATCGCCTGAGGTTCTGGTAAATTAACTACCCCTTTCTTACCAAAAGTCAACGCATTATCCACACAATCCACCCGAATCGTATCCCCTGCTACAAAAGTATTTTCCAGCAGCTTAGTCGCGATCGCATTTTCCAATTCCCGCTGCATCGCCCGTTTCAAGGGACGCGCTCCATACACTGGATCGTAACCGACATCTGCCAGATAGTCTCTCGCCGCCCCTGACAACTCAATCGCAATTTTTTGGTCCGCCAGCAGCCGCCCAACTCTTTGCAGCTGAATGTCCACAATTTGCCGCAGCTCGGTCTTCGTCAAAGTATGGAAGATAATAATATCATCCACCCGGTTGATAAACTCCGGACGAAATTGCGATCGCAACGCCTCAGTTACCCGCTTCCGCATTTCCTCATACTGGGCATCATCCCCAGCTACATTAAGGATATGCTCGCTGCCAATATTACTCGTCATCACTACGATCGTATTCCGAAAATCCACCGTCCGTCCTTGGGAATCAGTAATACGCCCGTCGTCAAGTACCTGTAACAAAACGTTAAATACATCCCGGTGAGCCTTTTCCACCTCATCCAGCAACACCACCGAATAAGGACGCCGCCTTACCGCCTCCGACAGCTGCCCCCCCTCTTCATACCCTACATATCCCGGCGGTGCCCCGATTAACCGGGAAACTGCGTGCTTCTCCATATACTCCGACATGTCGATCCGGACTAAAGCATCCTCGCTGTCAAACAAAAACTGAGCCAGCGCCCTTGCCAATTCCGTTTTACCAACCCCACTCGGCCCCATAAACAAAAACGAACCAATCGGGCGTCCGGGATCTTTCATCCCCGCCCGCGCCCGCCGAATTGCCGCTGCTACTGCCGATACCGCTTCCGTTTGCCCGATCACCCGCTTGTGCAAGTGACCTTCCAACTGTAACAACTTCTGCCGTTCCGACTCCAGCAAGCGCTTCACCGGAATGCCCGTCCACTTCGCCACAATTTCGGCAATATCCGCTTCCGTCACCTGTTCCCGCAACAGCGCACTACCCCGCGCTTGCATCTCCACCATCAAACTTTCCTTCGCCTCGCGATCGCGCTGCACACTCTCCAAACGCCCGTACTTCAGCTGCGCCGCCTTATTCAAATCGTAATCCCGTTCCGCCTGCTCGATCTGCACCCTTAACTGTTCTTCTTCTTCCTTCAGGGTGCTGATATCCTTTAATAACTGCTTCTCCGATTGCCATTGCTCCGACAGCCGCTGCTGCTTATCCCGCAAAGTGGTAATCTCTTCTTCAATGCGCTCCAACCGCTCTTGAGCCGAAAGATACGCTCCCGTAACGCTAGAACGCTGATCTTCCCCTTGTAAAGACAGCTTTTCCATCTCCAGCTGCATCAACCTGCGGTCAATCGCTTCCAATTCCAACGGCTTAGAGGTAATCTCCATCTTAATTTTCGCCGCCGCCTCATCCACCAAATCGATCGCCTTATCCGGTAAAAAGCGATCGGTAATATACCGCTGCGACAGCGTCGCCGCTGCCACCAACGCCGAGTCGGTAATATTAACCCCGTGATGGACTTCGTAACGCTCCTTCAGCCCCCGCAGAATAGAAATCGTATCCTCCACCGACGGCTGCTTAACAAAAACAGGTTGAAACCGCCGTTCTAAAGCAGCATCTTTTTCAATATACTTACGATACTCATCCAGCGTCGTTGCCCCAATACAGCGCAACTCCCCCCGCGCCAGCATCGGTTTCAGCAAGTTACCCGCATCCATCGTCCCCTGGGCGGCTCCTGCTCCCACCACCGTATGTAATTCATCAATAAACAATACGATCTGACCATCCGAGTGGGTAACCTCCCTTAACACCGCCCTCAAACGATCCTCAAATTCCCCCCGATATTTCGCCCCCGCAATCAAGCTGCCCATATCCAAAGAAATCAGCTGACGGTTTTTCAACGACTCCGGCACATCACCATTAACAATACGCTGCGCCAATCCTTCCGCGATCGCAGTTTTCCCCACCCCCGGTTCCCCAATCAAGACAGGGTTATTTTTCGAGCGCCGCGACAGCACCTGTACCACCCGCCGAATCTCTTCATCCCGCCCGATCACCGGATCTAATTTCCCAGCTTTCGCCTGTTCCGTCAAATCCCGCCCGTACTTTTCCAAAGCATTGTAACGAGTTTCCGGGGTTTGGTTCGTCACCTTCTGAGAACCCCGAATCGCTTTAATCGCCTCCTCTAACTTTTGGGTATCCAGATTAAAAGTCTTAAATAGACGGCGTCCCACCCGCTCGTCTTCCGCAAAGCCCATCAGCAAATGCTCTACCGCAATATACTCATCCTCCCATTTCGTGCGGTAGGCTTCCGCCTTATCCAGCATAATATCCAAACTGCGACCCAAGTACAGCTGGTCAAAGCCCTGCACTTTCGCTTGACGGTTAGTAAAAGCCTCCAGCTGTTGCCCCAAACGCGGCATATCAACCGCTATACGAGTCAGAATCAAATCAGCCAGCCCCTCTTGTTCCAGCAGGGCGATCGCAACGTGCTCTGCCTCCAGCACCTGATTTTTGAAGCGACGGGCAACATCTTGAGATTGAGCGATCGCTTGCCAAGCAGTTTCAGTAAACTTATTCGGATCGGTGGGCTGCATTTCCTATAAAAATTTCGATTAATACTAATCTCTCAGTTTGCAGTATAGCAATCTAGGGAATGGGTGATGGGTGATG
>DNXU01000348.1:25036-26419 GCA_003505715.1 Cyanobacteria bacterium UBA8803
CCAATCACCAATTACCAATTCCCTTTACACTACCGCTAAAGCTTTCAGCTGAAAAATCTTCTCCATCGCCTCCTCCACCACTTTATCTGGCGTTGATGCTCCAGAGGTAACACCCACGACAATTTTTCCAGCAGGCAACCAGTTTTCAGCCACTTCTAAATCCCGACCTAAGGGCTTGTGTTCTACCCGATTTCCTGGCCCAATCCGGTCGGCACTATCAATATGGTAAGACGGAATGCCCCGCTCGATGGCTATTTGTTGTAACTGGGTAGTGTTCGAGGAATTGAAGCCACCAATGACTACCATTAAGTCCAACGGTTCTTCAACTAATTCCAGCATGGCATCCTGCCGCTCTTGGGTGGCGTCACAAATAGTGTTGAAGCTTTGGAAATGATCGTTTAAGCGATCAGGGCCGTACTTTTTCATCATTGTCCGCTCGAATAGCTTGCCAATTTGCTCGGTTTCGCTCTTGAGCATGGTAGTTTGATTGGCAATCCCAACCCGCTCTAAATCTCGATCAGGGTCAAAACCTGCTGAAGTGGCGCGGCTGAACTTGGCCGTAAATTCCTCACGACTGCCACCATTCAAGATATAGTTGGCAACGTATTCTGCCTCTTCCATATTCAGCACCACCAGGTATTTACCAGCAAAGGAACTCGTGGCTACGGTTTCTTCGTGCTTGTATTTGCCGTGGATAATTGAAGTGCAGTCTTTCTTCTTGTGCTTCTCCACCGTATTCCAAACTTTGGATACCCAGGGACAGGTGGTATCGACAATCTTGCACTGTTTATCGTTGAGAAGCTGCATTTCCTGCACGCTAGCCCCAAAAGCTGGTAAAATCACCACATCACCCCTCTCGACCACAGAAAAATCTTTCTGCCCTTGGGCAATGGGGATAAAACCCACCTCCATCTCCTGCAACCGCTGGTTCACAGAAGGGTTGTGAATAATTTCATTAGTCATCCAGATCCGCTCGGTGGGGAAATGTTGACGGGTTTCATAAGCCATAGCCACCGCTCGCTCCACCCCCCAGCAAAACCCAAATGCCTCTGCCAACCGGATAGTCACATCTCCCCGTTGCAGGCGATAGTTATTCTCACGAATTTCTTGAATCAAGTTGCTTTGATATTCCGACTCCAACTGAGATGCCACTTCCGCTTCGTGGCCGAACCCCTTGCGATGGTAGTTTTCTGAACTGTGGAGCGATCGCTTGAAAGCTTTTGTATCCATGCAGCGTTTCCTAAGAAATGACTATATACAATTCTTAATCCCTTTCATCATAAAATTGTTAATGCCCTTAGGGAATGGGTGATGGGTGATGGGTGATGGGTGATGGGTGATGGGTGATGGGTGATGGGTGATGGGTGATGGGTAATGGGTGAT
>DNXU01000348.1:26524-29106 GCA_003505715.1 Cyanobacteria bacterium UBA8803
TCATCCCTCATCCCTCATCCCCATTCCCTCCTCAAAAACGAGCTGGTTAAATACTTGTAGAGCGTAGTGCCAGACCAAATAACCTTGAGGACTAAGGTGTAAGCCATCCGTACTCAACCTGGTTTGTAGATTCCCCTCCTTATCAGCAAATAAGGGGTAAAGGTCGAGGTAGATGACACCTTCTGATTGAGCGATCGCTTTCAACTTATGGTTAATGTTACGGATGCGCCGATTGGGAATGGCTAGGAGGCGATCGCGTCCTTCCCAGGTTGCCTTGTCGGCACTATGGGGCAATATGGATTGGACAACAATTTTGGCTTGGGGATGAGTGCGCTGTAAATAGCGAATAATGAGTTGTTGGTTTGCTAAGAGGGTATCTTCTTTTACCCCTCGGATCAGGTCATTAATACCAATCATCACAAAAATGACCTCCGGTTGCGTCCGATCCAACACTTCCAAGCGGTTAAGCAATCCGGCGGAGGTTTCGCCCGAAATTCCCTGATTCAGCCATGGGCGATCGGGCGGGAGTAGTTCGTTAGGAAACCACAGGCTGATGGAATCTCCCAGGAGAATTCCTAAATGATCGGGTTGTTTGGTAGCAATGACATCAGCTTCCTGCTTCAGCAAGGTTACCCATTGCTGGTAATTGAGCTGGTGGCGCGGCCCTAGCTCGGGCACCGCTGTGGGGTTCGGCACCAGAGCAGGATTAGTTACAACTGACTGGCTGGCGGCAGAAGGCAGAGCACCCTGGTCTTGACGGAATAGTACCCAGGCGATCGCCAGCACTAACAGCCCATTAGCAGCGAGGGAGAAAAAGGCCCAAGCAGGACAGGTCTTTAAGAGAGTGGACACTTGCTTAGATCCAGCATCGGGTTTGAATCAGATTTTAGTAGCATAACTACCGATTCAACCAAAAAATTTTAGCTGGCAATTATCCATGAGTTGCAGGTTTGCCAATGGCACTTAGTCCCGAAGCAAATTCCTCTCCATAACCTTCTTCCCCATGCTCATTGATATCCATCCCTTGGATTTCGGCTTCTGGCTCGATTCGCAACCCCACCGTGGCATCAAGAATTTTGAGGATGATAAATGTCCCAGCTCCAGCAATGATATAGGCAATGACAACACTTCCTAGCTGCTTGAGGACTTGAGAAGGGTCATTGCCTTGAAACAGCTGACCCGTTTCCCCAAACAGCAAACCATTGGCACCAGCAGGGTTGACTAACTTAGTGGCAAAAACACCTGTCAGAATCGCACCGATAGTACCCCCAACACCATGTACTGGATAAGTATCTAAAGCATCATCAATGCCCAGCTTGACTTTGATGCTAATGGCGAAGAAGCAGCAAAAGGCAACAATGGCTCCAATGAATAAAGCACCTAGGGGAGTAACAAACCCAGCAGCAGGAGTGACTCCCACCAACCCAGCCACAGCTCCTGTCGCAATACCAACAGCCGTGGCTTTCCCCCGCAAATTCCATTCCAAAATAATCCAAGCTAAGGCGGCTCCTGCGGCAGCGGTATTAGTATTTACAAACGCCACAGTTGCTAGAGAACCAGCAGCTAAAGCACTACCCGGATTAAATCCAAACCAACCAAACCACAGCAAACCTGCACCCAGGAGGATAAAGGGAACGTTGTGAGGAGCAGAGGGTTGATCTGGATAAGTACGGCGCGGCCCAACTACTAAGGCAGCCACCAATGCCGAAAAGCCAGAACTAATGTGAACTACAGTACCTCCAGCAAAATCCAGTGCCCCAAAGCCACCGTACAACCCCATCAAACCCCCTTTCGCCCAAACCATGTGAGCTAAGGGACAATAGATAAACGTTGACCACAGCACTACGAACCAGAAATAGGCCCGGAAACTCATTCGCTCCACAATTGCCCCTGAAATCAAGGCCGGAGTGATAATGGCAAACATGCCTTGATAAACCATGAATGCCTGATGGGGAATCGTGGCAGCATAGGAAGCAACAACTTTATCATCAGGAACCCCAGCTTCATAAGCCATTTTAGGTAAGTAACCCGTAGTGTCTACTCCCACATTATTTAAAAAGCTCCACTCAAAGCCCCCAATAAAAGGCATACCTGGTGCAAAGGACAGGCTATAACCCCAAAGCACCCAGCTAACCCCGACCAAAGCCATGAGCAGAAAACTCATCATCAGAGTATTGAGGATATTGCGCGATCGCACAAATCCCCCATAAAAAAAAGCCAGACCTGGTGTCATCAGCAGCACCAATGCTGAAGCAATCAGCATAAATGCCGTATCCCCAGTATCTGGAGGCGGCGGAGTTGCCGCATCTGGTGTTTGAGCAAGGGCATTACCCATGAGAGGACCGGCTAACAGCCACAAGGCGATTATCCCAGTCATCAAAACTTTCTTGAACACTTATTGGCTTCCTCTATCAAAGGTCAGAAATGTCTCTGATTCCACCAATTACTAGGCCAGGATTCTGTATAAGAAAATACAAAATATGAGGGAGTGAGGGGATGAGGAGATGAGGGAGTAAGGGGATGAGGGGATGAGGGAGTAAGGGGATGAGGGGATGAGGGGATGAGGGAGTAAGGGGATGAGG
>DNXU01000232.1:0-261 GCA_003505715.1 Cyanobacteria bacterium UBA8803
CGCTGCGTTTATCCTGGTGAGTGCGATCGCATGTAGCATGAGATGAAGCTGCGATAAGCCTAAGGGCGTGCTGACGCTCCTTACGTCGCTACCGCTTTGCCTCGCTTCGCTCACCATGCTTCGCAAACGTGTTTGGGATGAGGTAAGGCTGCGATCGCTATAGCAATTCTCAGTTGGGTGTACTACAAGGGTTGCGGCACTACATGTCATGCCCCTACATAGCTTATCCCTCTTTTGCCACTCTGGGGTGAAACCTTGATT
>DNXU01000232.1:300-13976 GCA_003505715.1 Cyanobacteria bacterium UBA8803
CCAAAGTGACAGAAGAGGGTTATCACTTCTTCAGCAAGCCCTACTGAAATTGGTAAAAATACCCAAATATGGTCTTGAAGCAACCTGTGTCTTTCCGTAGAGTCCGACGCCTGCTATCCCAGGTGCGGCTAGTTATATATCGTCGAGGAACTCTTTTGTTGCTTTTAGTTATGTTTTTGGGTACGGGGATATTGCCACCCACCAGAGCATATTGGGCAGCGGAAAATACTATTGTTCAAAGTTTACCCGATGCGGAAAAGCTAGTTGAACAAGGCCGAAGATTGTACGAAGCGGAAAGGTTTTATGAAGCAGTTTCGTTGTTGCAACAGGCAGTTGGAGCTTTTGGCGTTAGTGGGGATAAACTCAGGCAAGCGATCGCATTAAGCAATCTTTCCTTAACTTATCAGCAACTCGGACAGTGGCAGGAGGCAGAAGATACTATTGGCAAGGCCATAGCTGCCCTAGACGGGCAAAGTCTAAATATATTAGAGACCGAGCGATCGCAAGTTCTAGCCCAAGCTTTAGAGGTAAAAGGTCGCTTGCAGTTAGTACGAGGACAAGCAGAAGCCGCCCTAACTACCTGGCGACAAGCAGCCCAAATCTACACTCAATTACAAGATCCAGTTGGAGTAACTCGTAGCCGTATTAATCAAGCCCAAGCTCTGCAAACTTTAGGACTTTATCGTCAAGCACACCAACTGCTAACCGAAAGTATCGAGTTGCTGCAAAACCAACCAGATTCTCTGCTCAAAGCTACAGCATTACGCAGTTTGGGTAATGTCCTGCGCGTCGTTGGCGATTTAGAAGTATCCCAGCAGATATTACAACAAAGTTTAGCAGTAGCTCAAGCGTTAGAATTACCTGAAGCTACTGCTGATGCTTTAATTAGTCTAGGCAATATAGCCCGTGCCAGAGCTGACACCACAGCCGCACTAAAATTTTATCGGCAAGTTGCTACTACTCCCGCCTCAGCAACTATACAAGTCCAAGCTTTGCTCCATCAAATGAGCCTATTGCTGGCAGATAAAAAATTTACTACTGCAATAGCAATTACATCCCAAATTCAGCCTCTAATAGCTAATTTGCCTATCAGTCGCACGGCAGTCTACGCTCGAATTAACTTAGCTCAAAGTTTGCTCAAATTAGCAAGTGTTAGCAGTGAAGCCGAAAAACTGATAAAAGAAATTGCCCAATTACTCGCTACCTCTGTGCAACAAGCTCAAACTTTGGGAGACAGGCGAGTTGAATCTTATGCTTTGGGTACGCTCGGTGAACTGTACGAACAAACTCACCAGTGGTCTGAGGCAGTTGACCTCACCCAGCAAGCTTTGTTCCTAGCTCAGACTATTGAAGCCCAAGATATTACTTATCAGTGGCAGTGGCAAATGGGACGTTTACTGAGAAATCAAGGAAATATTGAGGCAGCGACTACAGCTTACGAGCAAGCAGTTAACACTCTCCAATCTCTCCGCTACGATTTAGTTGCCATTAATCCCAACGTTCAGTTTGACTTCCAAGAGCGAGTCGAACCCGCCTACCGACAGTTAGTTGATTTACTATTGCAACCAGAGGGAACCGCTCAACCCAGTCAAAAAAATCTCCATAAAGCTCGCAATACAATTGAAGCGCTACAGTTAGCGGAATTAGTAAATTTCTTTCGCTCAGCTTGTTTAGATGCCAAGCCAGAGCTGATTGACCAAGTTGTTGACCAGCGCGACACCAGCTCTGCTGTCATTTACCCAATTATTTTACCAAATCGGTTAGAAATTATCCTCAAATTGCCAACGGACGAAAAACTGCGGCACTACGTTACTGCAAAACCTCAGAGCGAAGTAGAAAGCCTGGTTGAACAACTGCGGCAATATCTGAGAGAACCAGATCGGGGTGATGATGCCAATAAATTATCCCAGCAGGTGTATGAGTGGTTGATACAACCGCTGGCAACTGAGCTAGAAAGAATGCAGGTCAAAACCCTGGTATTTGTGCTAGATGGTGAGTTACGGAATATCCCCATGGCGGTTCTTTACGATGGGGAAAAGTATTTGGTAGAAAAGTATGCGATCGCTTTGGCTCCTGGTTTGCAACTATTAGACCCCAAACCCTTGCCACGACAGCGCTTAACTGCTTTAACGGCTGGATTAAGCGAAAAACTTTTTGTTGAAGGCCAAGAGTTTCCCCGACTCGAAAATGTCAGCGTTGAATTGCAGAAAATTCAGTCGGAAATTCCTAAAACTAATGCACTTTTCAATCAAGATTTTACCAAAGCTAACCTGGAACATCAGATTAGTTCTGCCACCTACTCTGTAGTCCACATGGCAACTCACGGCAAGTTTAGTTCTCAGATTGAAGAAACCTTTATTCTGACTTGGAATCAACTCCTAAAAGTGAGAGATTTAGATAATTTACTCAGAATTAACGACTCTCAAAAATCTAACAGCATCGAATTACTTGTCCTTAGTGCCTGCGAAACCGCTACGGGAGACAAGCGAGCAGCCTTGGGACTTGCTGGTATAGCCGTGCGGGCGGGGGCACGCAGTACCCTAGCTACTTTGTGGTCAGTAGATGATGAGTCCACTGCGGAACTGATGAGTGAGTTTTATCGACAGTTAGTTAATACTCAAGTAACAAAAGCTGAAGCTCTCCAGCTTGCTCAAATGGCTCTTTGGCATCATAAAAATCAAGACTGGAAACGTCCTTATTTCTGGGCTTCTTACGTTTTGATCGGCAATTGGCTTTAATATCTCCGGGCGGGATGTATACTTTTGCCAGAGGTCTGATAGACCACTACAATTGATTCACGCTGCCAACTAAAGGTTCTTGGTCAAGTTGTTCCAAGGCAATTCCTTTCAATTTTAGCAAGCTATCCCAGTCCTGCTCAAGTGTAGAATTTGAGGGATTTTGCAGGCGAAGCTTAGCTAGATTTGCTATAGCATCATACCAAATGAGATTGTCAGCATAGACAAGGTAATTCTGTGGTGAAGTTGCTTTCAACTGCTGATCGAGAACGGGTGTTAGTTCAACTCGTTGCACCCATCCTTCCACAAAAATACAACCAGATGATTTCTGCTCTGAGCAATAAAGTTTGAAGTACCAACGATAGGATTTGTTAATTTCTAAGGCTGTTGCTGTAGGCGGAAGGGTAATACTAACGAAACCAGGAGTTCCCGGCAATGTAAAACGGGTGCGGTAAACATCTTTTCCCTGTTCTTCCTGTAATATAAACTCTCCCAAGGGTGCTTCTTGGGCAGAATAGGGAACGTAAAACCAAAAAGTGGGATGCTCTAAAACTGTTTTTCCCCAGTTAGTAACAGGGGATAAAGCTGTGAGTGGTGGCTCTTTAGATAGACAGGGACTACGGCTCCCTCCACCACTGCGACGACCAGATCTTCCGTCACCGGAAAAATCTGGTTTTGCTTGTGGGGTTTGTTTGGTCTGAAGTAGCAGCAGATTGTTAACTGCTCTAGGAGGATTTGCCCAGATTGGCGTAGGGTAAGTTATAAAATTAACCAATAGCCAGGTAATAGGCATTAGGGGCAGAAGAGGTAGCTTCATCAAAGTCAAATGGCGATTTAAAGTTTCAGTACTTACTACAATTACTTGGCTTTAAATCCCGCAAAAATTGCCACACTACCGCTAGTAAATATTAAGGCTAATGCCGAAGGGACGAGTGGTAACCAACCACCGTTGAGTAAAAATACTAAGCACAGTCCATATAAAGTGCCGAGTGCGACGCTATTAATTAATCCCAAAGATAGATGCGATCGCACATACCAACCTGCTAAACCTCCCACCAAAGACCAACCCCAAATCCAAAAAGTTTCACCCCAAGCAGGCCACCACCAGATTAAGGGGCGTCCATCTAGAACAGCGCTAATAATCTGACTCACCATCTGTGCCTGAATTATTACCCCTGGCATTTTCTCTTGCCACTGTCCAGTGCTATAGGGTGTGGGGAAATAATCTTTAAAACTTGGGGCTGTGGTGCCAATTAGAACAATGCGACCTTTAACTAAATTGGGGAGTTCAGCGTCAACTGTGCCGCTCAAAATTTCGGTAAGAGTGATTGTTCTTGCTATGGAACGAGAGCGGTAATTAAGTAACAGTTGGTAACCCAGGGTATCTAATTGGTGGTAGCCACCTGTATCGGGTTTAAGTTTATTAAAAACAATGTTACCAATCTGCAAATCCCCTTGAAGGTTTCGTTGGTAATCGATCCCCTTGTCAGCTAAATAAACTTGTGCAACTTGGAAGCTGAAAGATGTATCCGTAATACAAAAAGACTTAGGATCGCTCGCCATCCCTAACAACTGGCGACGGATCTTGCCATCGGCATCAACTGGAATGTCGCTAAAACTTAGGCGGTCTTTGGGAACTTCCACCGGGGGTCTAATACCAGGATGTTTGTCGGTTTCACCGACTTCACATACAGCAATCAGGTGCTGATTTTGCTGTAAATAAGTGGCTAATTCAGGATGT
Source organism: Cyanobacteria bacterium UBA8803 (assembly GCA_003505715.1). GTDB lineage: Bacteria > Cyanobacteriota > Cyanobacteriia > Cyanobacteriales > Coleofasciculaceae > UBA8803. The sequence goes on from DNXU01000232.1 coordinate 4,777, forward strand.
TTGGGAGCGACGGGGAAATCCCGATAAATATCCAAACCGATAACTTGCGGTTGATAGGACTGTAGTTTTTTTAACAATTGGGCAAGGGCGCGGTCTGATAAGGATGCACCTCTTCTTTCCTGAGGATTCTGGTTTTGAACATCTTTTTCTGTTACTGTTATTACCAACAGGCGCGGATCGGGCGCTTCGTTTGGTCGCGATCGCATTAGCCAATCAAAGGCTTGCAATTCCAAACCTTGGCATAATCCTAGCGATCGCATCCCTATAATTAACACAGTAACCGCTACACTGGCAATTAAAGGAATTTGCCCTTGGCGACGATTAATTCCCTTTAACTGTTGCCAAGTTGGCGGTATAAAAGCGGGATGTTGAAAAATTACGGGTAACCAACTCGCACAAGGAAATTCTCGCTCAAGTTCATCATGCAGTCGCTGTCTTGCTTCCCGCACTGCCAAATACAATGACTGACCGCAAGCAAATGCTTTCAGAAAATGTTTTAAAAATTCCTGCGCGACCTGGTCGGGTACTAACTCCCGCATCACAATCATTTGCGGAATTTGCAAATCGTCGAGTTGTCGCGCTAATCCTAACCCATCACAAGAGTTAAAAATTGCCAATTTTAACCCCCGTTCTACCGCTTTCCTCAAACCATACCACAACTCTTGAATGGTAATGCTGTCGGTAGGATTGATATAAATTCGTCCCGTTTCTCCCTCGGTTTCACTATGTCCGGCAAAAAAGATAATATCCCAGAATTGTTCCCAAAGCTGATTGCTTATTTCGTGAGCTTGTGGTTCTACCAAAACAACTGGTTCGATTTGAGGTAAATTTTTTAATAAGCAGAGATCGGCATCAATATTAATCCCTTCTTTATGGCCTAAAATTACTAGGATTTTAATGCCTGATTTACACGAATTCCTCGGCCTGATATCGCTACCAGCTTTAGATTCTAAAGGACTTAAGGCCACTTCTGCTAAACGGTATCGTTCAAAAAAATCCCACAGATGCCAAGGCAGTTTTTGCAGGTTAAAATCGTCAGTACGAATTAGAAATCTAATCGCTTCGCTAGGATAAAGTTCTTCGCGCAAGCGACAATCTATTTCGCGAAACGATTCAGATTTAAGCCATGAATTAAGAGCGAATTGCAACTGATAAGCCGATGCGCGGCATTCTTGAATTCGTTGATTAATCGAGCCTCTATTGATAATTTTTTTGCTTTTAATCCGCCGCCCAGGTGCACCCAAGCTACGATATTTTTCCTGCCAGTGTTGTTCTAAACAAGCTGCGAGTTCTGGATTGGCAGGTAAGTTACCCTTGATTTTGATCGTTTGTGGTAAACTATACTGCTGTAAAGCATAGCGATTTGAAGAGTCATCGCTATCTGCACCTATCTCTAAAGTGACGCGAAAACCCTGCTGCTCAAAATCGCCATCCAGTTCTAGAACAACTAACTTGCTCATACTGATTATAGGCATTTTACCAGACAATTTTTGAGTTGATGTCAGGAAAATGCCTGCTTACGATCTCAAATTATAAAGTTTTCAGTAATACTAAAAACTCCTAGAGTGACTTTGACGCCAAAGCTTTCTCCAGGTTCCCCGCTAAACTGAAATTCTAAACTTTCGCTACCACGCGCCTCTGCTTGCATGACTAATGTGCTAGTCTCGTCAAATAATCTAAGCTGTAGATGCTGTGGCAGTTGAGTTTGAGTACCCACAGGGTAGACTCTGATTGAGATATCTATTTCTGAGTGTTTAGTAGGTGTCAATCCTACTAATAAAGCGACTTGCTCACCTACTGGTTCTAATTTTAGCAGTTTGCCTCGCTCAATATGGGTTGCCGATGATTGCCTAAAGTTAAAAACTAACCCCGATGGAGAAGAATCAAACAATACTTCTAGCGTTTCCCAGCCACTATCAAAAATATTGTGTATCCATTTGCTGAGGTTGACCGAATTTGGTTGCGATTGTAATGGCTGAAATTGGCTGATATGCGCTGGTAGTTCTGCAAGCGATCGCAACTGGCACAGCGGCAATTCTTTCTGAGTCGCAGTCTCCACAAATCCCAGTAATTTAGCTTCCCGCAATGATTCATTTAATTCAACCGCCACATAGCCTATTCGCTCTGTCCACACTTCTTCAGGAATTTCCATAACCGAGGCTGTAGGTAATACAGGTCTACATTCTAAATTGCCGTAATCTAAGACCACCAAATCCGCTACATTCATTAAACCCTGCATTATCGGATCGTAACTATCGCTGTGTTCCCAGTCTGTCTCAAAGTCCCGGTATTTCAAGTAAACTGCTACCGCATACACCGCCAAAGTATTCAAATAAACCTGTGTAGCTTTAGCGGGAGGAAAGTGATGTTGTCGAAATTCTTCCGCTTTGGTATGAGCGGTTAACCCTAGCGGGGTGGTAAAGGTTAGAGGTTCAATTGAGCAAGTGTGTCCGGCGTCCATAGTTATCTCGGTTCAAATTCTAAGCATTACTCTGGCTAAAGTAGGGTATTTTATGGAAATCTTGGCAAGATTTACCAAAACTTCATGTTTTACCTATTGAATACCTTTACCTTAACAGGGAAAACGCCACTAATAGCTAGCCCTGTTATTATAAATCCAAATTTTCTTGGAAGTTACCACGAAATTTACTGCAAGCTTTCTGGAAGAAGCAACTTAGAGTCGGAATTTTGATACCCAAATCCTGGGATATCTCTTCCCAGCTTTTGCCAGAAAATCTGGCCAGAGCGATGGCGCGAAAATTAGCATCGGGGCGATCTCTAATATGGTGTTGCTGAAAAATATGAGCTGGGTCATTTTCCATATACTCCTTCGTTTGTTCGAGTAAAAAATCTGAACTAGGTTGGGGCAAATTTTCTAGTTGGGCAAGGGAATGCAAATTTTGCGCCATCGGCTCGCTAAATTCGCGCCGTGACTCTATGACGAGTCGATCTAAACGGAAATTTACCCAGTTCATAAATTTTTGATTTTGACCTCGATTGGGGTCATACTGATTAATGTTTTTACAGACATAAGCTAGAGTTTTAACTACGGCTTCTTCATAGATAAGTTTATAAAATTGCGATGAAAATTTCTCGCGATGGGGACGAGAAAGCCTACCGGAAAGCAGAATAGCTTCTACCAATTCTCCTAACAAGTGACGCCGGAACTGAGTTGGAGAAAGATGTTGGATTTCTCGTGCTAACTGTTTGAGGATTTGGTCATCTAAAATTTTTTTAAATGCCTGCTGTCGCAGTTCGCTAACCCAGGTTCTTACAGGGATTTGGGTTAGGTTATAACTGTCGATTTTCTGACTTAGCTCGGATAAAAGGTGGGCTTTGACTTGGCCATAAATTTCTGTTTGAACTGGGGATAAAGGTTGACCCAGAAGCGGACGGCAAATTGTGCGCGATCGCAAAATCTCCTCGACCAACTGGATTAACACAAACTGACCCTTTTGGGTGTGCGCCTCGTGTTGTCGTGCTTCAACAAGAAGCTGTTCGAGTCGCTCGCTCATGATAAGTGGAAGCCTCGCAGAAAAACAACTGATGACATTTATCCAGAGAGAATCATCTCTCCTCTTTAACACTCTGTCCGTTTCTCCAGCAATTATGTGTTTTGTTACATAACTTAATTTTTGAGCAGCTCGCATAAAACAGCCATTTTGGGCACGAGTAACAGGCGAGGTTCACAAGCGAGGTAGTTCAAGCGAACTGAACCGTATTTTCTGCAATACCAAAGAGGAAATTATGTCAGAGCAAAATCTCTCCGATCAAACTATGTCTGACCAAATGATGAATGCTAAGGAGGAAATTATGTCCGATCAACTTACACCTGATGACACAATCATCAACGACAACCTTTGTGTAAATAAAACTGTCAGCATCGGCGTATGTAATACTGACGCTAAATTACATATCTCCGATCCATCGTTCAGAGGAAATATTAAATTGTCTACAACCTCTGGAGTAGGACATGATTTTGGCTATGACGGTGGAATAGATAATTTCTTTGCCTTTGCTCATTACGGACTAGAAAGCGGACAAACAAAATTTGTCTGGCACCCGAATGAGGCTTCAACTAAAGATTTACTGACAATTAAAAACACAGGTAAGATCGGCATTGGAACCTCGGAGCCACAGAATCCGTTACATGTTGTCGCGCCGGGAGGATTCCCGAACAATGTCCCCATCGTCGCTCAGAGTGTTTCTACCTTTTTTGGAGCCAGAGATTCTGCTGGGAATGAAAGGTTTGCCATCAATTTAGACAGCGATGGTACCAGTTATCCGGTTAACTTCTATGACAAATATGATGGGACGTGGAAACGCTCAATCAGCCTAAAATTAGGCAACGTTGGTATCGGGACGACGAATCCACAATACGCTCGTCTTATGATCGAACATGAGTCTGTTCCTTTAGCCTTCCGTGAAAGCAATCGCTCGCTAACTGAAGGAGGGCTTTGGCGAATGCCTTTGGATGCTGGTATGTTGCGCTTTGATGTTAATACTTCGGCATCGGGAAATTTTTCACCCTATATTACTCCGCTAATAATGTTCCCCAATGGCAATGTCCATGTTGCTGGCGCTTTAACCCAAGGTTCATCGAGGGAATTAAAGGAGAATATTGCCGAACTTTCCGGAAAAGAAGCCGTTAAGGCATTAGAAAACCTCAACCCTGTTAAATTCAATTACAAAGCAGATAGCGCCAAAAATCTGCATATTGGATTTATTGCAGAAGATGTTCCAGACTTGGTGGCAACCTCTGACAGAAAAGCACTTAGTCCGATGGATATCGTAGCTGTATTAACTCAAGCGCTGAAAGAGCAACAAAAGACCATATCGGCCTTAGCAGAAAAAGTCAGCATTTTGGAAGCTCAGACTGCGTAAGTGTCAACAATAACTATTGCGTAATGGCAATAATTTAACGTGCGATCGCTCCAGCAACAGTTAGGTATTTCATTACATAACTTATGGGAGCGATCGCATAAAACAGCCATTTTTTGCATGAGTAACAGGCAAGGTTCACAAGCGAAGTTATTTAACTGAGCTGAACCGCCTTTTCTGCAATACCCAACAAGATAGGAGGATAAAACATGAAAAACCTTACTGTAAAACTTGCCTCTATTATGGTGTTATCGCTATCGGCGAACCCAGCCCAGGCTGCTAATTTGATTTTCAACGGGGATTTTTCGGATGGATTAAATGGATGGCAGAAAGTAGAGTTTACTTCTGGTGCCAAAGTTTCTACAGTAACTGAAGGTGACAATACTTTCATCCAAATGCACCACGAAAGGGGCGGGGGTGTTCCTGGGATACCTTTTGCAGGAGACTGGTCTGCTATTGGCCAAGAAATCAAGAGCAAACTAACTCCTAATACAACCTATTCGTTTAGCTATAGGTATAAAACGGATGACGTAATTGAATGTTTAGTTGTCGGTTTGTCCGATCCTACTTTAATTTTTACCACCGTAGCTTTGAATCAAGACTATGGTTGGTGTCATAAGCCAATTGCTAATAACCAGTGGATTACAGATACTTTTCAATTCACCACCACTGATGTCTTTCCGCCTGCAAATACACCGATGTTTTCGATTACCTACAACTATTTGAGTGCTACTGGCGGCGATATCTACATTGATGATGTATCAATTAAACCTGCTCAGCCAGAGCCAGTCACTTCGGTGCCAGAGCCAGTTATGTCATCTCTAGTGTTGTTTGCCTTTGCTGGTTTTAGTACATTAATAGTACGAAAAAAACGTCAATAGAGCCAGAGCTTACGGCTGAATTATGGTTTCAGCCGTTTTGCTTTGTCCTTTATCATTTAGTGGAGGTCTCCACGGAGGAAGAAAGATGACAGTAGCCGAAACAATTCAGCTCAACCTCCCAGCCAACCTGACGCTTTGCCTCAGTCATGCTGATTTTGTCGAATTGGCCACAGCTAATCAAGATTTAAGATTGGAAAGAACGGCTACAGGAGAATTAATTGTGAATCCACCAACAGGATGGGAAACAGGGAAGCGCAACGCCAAGATTACCTATCAACTTGTTAAGTGGGTTGAGGAACTAGGTGGAGGCGGTATTGCCTTTGACTCTTCCACTGGATTTCGTTTACCTAATGGTGCTGATCGCTCTCCTGATGCGTCCTGGGTTAGTCAGCAACGGTGGGACTTACTGACTGATGAGCAGAAGCAAACGTTTGCCAATATCTGCCCAGACTTAGTGATAGAATTACGCTCCAGTTCCGATCGCCTCCAACCCCTGCAAACCAAAATGCAGGAATATAGAGACAACGGGGCGAGATTGGGTTGGCTGATTGATATTCACAACCGAAAAGTCGAAATCTATCGTTCAGGGAGAGATGTGGAAGTGTTGGAGAACCCCACCACTTTGTCAGGAGAGGATGTATTGCCTGGGTTTGTTTTGAATCTAACAGGGATTTTAAGTTGATTTGTCTCTCCATCAATTCCAAATAGTATATTAGTACTAAAGCTCTTAAGTCTGTTGCAGATCGAAGAGAATGGGAACAGCCGAAGAGTGCGTGTAAAAGAACAGCCGATGATCGAGCAACTAATTGGCAGACGGATTTCCATCCCCGAACAATTCACCGGAGCTGTGACTGTCGAGTCCACCAACGTTATTGATGAAACCGTACTGCTACAGGTTCGCACCGCAAGTGGCGAATTACGGGAAGCGCTCTTGAGTAGTGCTGAGGTTGAGGAGATTCTCGCTCGTCAGCAGCAAACCGACTCGGCTCCCGTCGATGCCAATTCATTTTTCTTGTTCGTTGAGTCGGCAAGGATTAAAACCGCCTTCGCTTACGATCCTCACTTCGCCGTCAGTCTCAGCGGCGTTCGTCCCTTACCCCACCAGCTAGAAGCTGTTTACGAACGAATTTTGCCCCAGGTTCGGCTGCGGTTTCTGCTGGCAGATGACCCCGGCGCTGGGAAAACGATTATGGCTGGGTTGCTGCTTAAAGAGCTTAAATTACGCAACGCCATTGACCGAGTGTTAATTCTGGGTCCTGCACCGCTAACGATTCAATGGCAAGACGAACTCCGCAGCAAGTTCTCTGAAACCTTTGAGGTGATTACGTCTACTCTGGCAAAGAACCAGTTGGCTGGTAATCCTTGGGACAGATTTCGCCAGTGCATCGCTTCAATTGACTTTGCCAAGCGGGATGATGTTATGCCCGGTATCCTGCAAGTGGACTGGGATTTAGTAATTATTGATGAAGCTCATAAATGTTCTGCCCGAACTCACGGCGATGACTTGCGGCGCACCGGACGCTACAAATTAGCTGAAGAATTATCCCGCAATAGTGAGAGGATTCTATTGTTGACGGCAACTCCGCACCAGGGGGATGTGGATCAGTTTCACAACTTCCTACGATTACTCGATCCAGAGCAGTTTATCTGTGATGAACTCAATCCTCAGATTTTGAGGTTAGAGGATAGTCCTTGGTTCCTGCGTCGGATTAAAGAGGAATTGAGAGACTTTAAGGGGCGCAAGCTCTTTAAGGCACGCCATGCCCAAACCGTGCCGTTTAATTTATCCCCAGAAGAAGAACACCTGTACAAACAGGTAACGAAGTATATAAATAAGTATTTGGGTAAAACCCAAGGGCGTAAGCAAGCGGCAGTCGCTTTGGCTCGAACGGTATTGCAGCGCCGATTAGCTAGTAGTTTAAATGCTATTTTCAGTTCCTTGAAAAAGCGACAGCGGCGCTTTGCGGATTTGCTGGCGGAACTTGATGAGCTATCCCCGGCTCAACAGCGCGATCGCTTGATGAATTTGGGGAAACCTGTTGATGCGGAGCAAGAGAGCGATGACTGTGACGAGGAGGAGTTAGAAACGCTAGCAATTGAGTCTACCGTCGCCGAACAAATAGACCAACTGCGGGAAGAATTACGGGAACTGGAGCGACTCGTCAAGCTTACTCAGCAGACTATTGAGGTGGGGACAGAAACAAAACTCAATGCCCTCAAAGAATGCCTAGAGGGAGCTGAATTTGATGAACTCAAGGACGGTCGCGGTAAACTGCTGATTTTCACTGAGCATCGGGATACGCTGGAGTATCTTAAAAAGAATTTGACCGATTGGGGATACAGCACCTGTGAAATTCATGGAGGAATGAATGTGCTGGCACGAAAAGCCGCACAAAAGGATTTCCAGTTCAACAAACAGATTTGTTTGGCGACTGAAGCTGCGGGGGAAGGAATTAACCTGCAATTCTGTCGGTTGATGATTAACTATGACCTGCCTTGGAACCCAAACCGCTTGGAACAGCGGATGGGGCGGATTCACCGGATTGGTCAAGAACAGGAGGTTTACATCTTCAACTTCGCGGCGGTGAATACGGTAGAAGGGCGGGTGCTGAATCGGTTGCTGACAAAGCTCGAAGAAATTCGCATCGCTATGGGCGATCGCGTTTTTGATGTCATCGGCCAACTGTTGCAACTGAATGACATCCGCTTTGAGGAATTGGTGCGGGAAGCCACTTACACTCCAGCCTTGGAAGACGAGGCACTAGAGCAAATTGAACGCTTGAATCCCGAACGTTTGGAAGCGTTAGAACAGGCAACGGGTGTGGCACTGGCGACAACCCATGTGGATTTATCCCAAATTCAGCGCACCCAAACTCAGGACTACGTTTCTGAAGAACAGCGGTTGATGCCTCGCTATGTGGAAGAATTTTTCAAACGTGCTTGCGAACACCTGCGGGTGAACTTAGAACCCCGTGCCGATGGGTTGTGGCGCGTTCCCTACGTTAAAGAGGAGTTTCGCTCTAATCATCTAGAGGCAATCCGTCGCCTGGGAACTCCAGAGAAAAATTATCCTAAGCTGACATTTTATAAGGAAAATCTGGTGACTGCCGCTCACCAAGATGCCGATTTATGCTCGCCTGGGCATCCTCTATTTGCCGCCATCGCCGAACGACTGGACGCTCAACTTTCTGAAACTATCTCCCATCAAGCGGCTGTATTTATCGATGCCGATGCCGAACATCCCTACTGTATTCACTTTTTTGACGTGCAGGTAGGGGGTCAAGGGCCTAAGGGAGAAGATAGCGTTATCAAAGCTCGTATGTGTGCCGTTGCCGAGGACGCTTCTTTTGAACTAACACTCATTCCGCCCGACTGCCTGCACGATTTAGCCCCTGCTTCTGGGATGAGGGGATGGGGAGATGGGGAGATGGGAGTTGG
>DNXU01000350.1:0-1879 GCA_003505715.1 Cyanobacteria bacterium UBA8803
TTCCTTGGGGGGTCGGGGGGGCAGAATGCGTAAGTCCTATGGATGTTTAACCGGACTTGATATAACTTAAAATATTCCATTACAAGTTCTGCCTATTTAACCTTTGCCTACTGAACTCCTGAACTTTGACTCCCGGTTCCAGGACTCGGCATAGTGCCAGCCCCTGACGCTGGTGGAGGTGGAGGTGGCAGTGCAGGTGAACCTGAAGGTGGAGGTTGCAACTGTTGTAACTGTTGCATGACCAAATCAATATTTAACATTGCTTGCGGATGGGTGGGATTCAATTCTAAAGCCTTTTGTAGAGCAACAAGAGCTTCTGGATATTGCTCCAAAAATCGCAGCGCAATGCCTTTACCCACCCAGAAATTAGCATTATTGGCATCAATTTGTAGCGCCCGGTCGTAAGTGGCCACAGCTTCCGGGTAACGCTGTAACGCCATCAATGCTAAGGCTCGATTGTACCAACCTTCAGCAGATTCAGGATTGATGCCAATAGCACGATCGGCAGCTGCGATCGCAACTTCATAACGTTCCAGACGCCAGAGCAAGGCACTCTCATTGATCCAGATTTGAGCCAGGGTGAGGCGATCGCCAACATTCGCATCACCCTGTATGGCTCGTTCGTAAGCGGCAAGGGCATCTTCATAGCGTCCTAAGGTGGTAAGAATCCTGCCTTGGTTGAACCAAGCCTGAGAGGAGTTGGGATTAATTGCAATAGCTTGTTCGGTAGCGCCGAGAGCTTCGGTAAACCGTCCTAAATACCACAAGGTCGCACCGCGATTGCTCCAAGGATCGGCATAATTTGGGTTGAGAGCGATCGCTCTATTAGCAGAGGCTAGGGCTTCCTCAAATCTAGCCAATCCAGTGAGGGCATTGCCCCGATGATTCCAAGCATAGGCGGCTCCCTGTTGACCCCAGCGCCCATCCCCTTCTTGAATAGCTTTATCGCAAGCCGCTAGTGCCTCTTTATACATCTTGAGGCGATTGAAGGTAGCGCACTGGTTAGCTAAACCTAAGGAATAATTAGGACTAATTTTAATTGCCCATTCATGGGAAGTTTGGGCATCACCGAGTTTGCCTAACCTCTCCAGAACAGCACCCTGCTCCGTCCAAGCCACTTCATCTTTCGGATTAATAGCTAAAGCTTGGTCGTAAGAGGCGAGAGCTTCATCATACTGTCCCAACTTAGCCAGGAGCTTACCTCGGTTCGTCCAAGCAATTGCTGGGGTACGGTTGCCCCAATCCCCATTCACTTGCAACGCTCGTTCGCAAGAATCTAAGGCTTCAGCAGCTTTGCCCAAGTCTGCTAACAGCTGACAGCGCTCGGCCCAGGCTAAAGAATAATCGGGATTGCTTTGAGTGGCCAGGTCAAACGAGAACAGCGCTTCCTCTCGCTTGGCTGATTTCCAAAGTGCTACCCCTTGGTGATACAAAGCAAAAGCTCGCGTCACCTGACCCCAGTTATCATCAATCCGCAAAGCCGTCTCGCAATCAGTAGTTGCCTCATCAAACTGGCCTAATTCAGATTGTCCGGCGCACCGCTTCGCCAAAGCCTGAGAATTTTTGGGTTCGAGGCGGATCGCTTGACTGTAAGACGCCACAGCTTCCGCATAAGCAGCTAAGGCAAATTTGGCATCCCCTCGATCTGTCCAGGTTTTAGCATCGTTGGGATTGACAGCGATCGCTTGATCGCAAGCCTCAATCGCTTTCTCATAGTTTTTCGCTTCATTTTGGGAGGCACATAGAGCCGCCCAGTACCCGAAGTCTTTCAACTCTTCTTGTGCCTGGACGCTATACGGCAAAACCACCGTTACCCCGATAATGGAACAACAGCATAGGGTATAGGAAAGAATTTTTAATAAGGATGAGGGATGAGGGA
>DNXU01000350.1:1945-6728 GCA_003505715.1 Cyanobacteria bacterium UBA8803
CCGACTCCCGACTCCCGACTCTCCATTTCATACTGGCTATTGTTTTGGTGTTGGTTGACAGGTGTGTTCGGTTCCATCTGGCATAATTGCTCCACAGAGGTTGGCTTGGTTCAGGTTCGCTCCCTCCAGACTGGCTCCCTTGAGATTGGCATCCTCCAAATTAGCACGCTCCAGGTTAGCACCTTTTAAATTAGCTTCACTCAGGTCAGCTTCAAATAAGGTTGCTCCCTCTAGGTTGGCTCCACTGAGATCGGCCTGAAACAGACTAGCACCACTCAGCTTAGCTCTTCGGAAGTTGGCTCCCTTCAGGTTGGCATTAAATAAGTTAGCGCCCCTGAGGTTGCGATCCTCAGCTCCTTGATTGACGATTTCCCAGACTAGACGCCATTTCGGGTCGAGTACGGTTTCCTCATTAATTTTGGCCGTTCTCAGGTTGGCATTTGCCAAGTTAGCACCGTTCAAATTGACATTGCCCAACTCGGCATTTCCCAAATCAGCATTAGTGAGGTCAGCATTGCTGAGGTCGGCATAACGCAGTTCGGTATTAGTGAGGGTCGTACCCGTCAGATTAGCTCCCCGTAGGTTGACAATAAACAGGTAAGCTTCTGCTAAGTTGGCTCCTGCTAGGTTGGCTCCTGCTAGGTTAAGCCCTTCCAAGTTGGCTCCTGCTAGATCAGCTTGGGTTAAATCTCGACCCTCAACCCCTTGATTCACCAACTCCCAAACCAAAAGCCATTTGCTATCAAGTATAGTTTGGCTGTTAAATTGAGTTGCTCTGAGGTCAGTACGAAATAACTTTGCCCCTTTAAGGTTAGCTCCCTTCAAGTTGGTTCCCTTGAGAGAGGCACTCTCTAGGTTAGCTTCCTGTAAATTGGCTCGTTCTAGGGCAGCATTTGTCAGCTGGGCGTGATTTAAATCGGCCTGCTGCAAATTGGCACTTTCCAGATTGGCGTCTTGTAAGGATGCGCCTTCCAGCTTGGCCTTACTCAAGTTAGTGCGCCGCAAATTCGCACTCTTGAGATTAGCCTCTTTTAGGTCAGACTCCTGTAAATCGGCATTTTGCAGGTTAGCACGAAATAAGTTAGCACTGATAAGTTTGGCACTTCTCAGGTTAGCTTCTACTAGGTTAGCTCCCGACAGTCTGGCGTCCTGGAGGTTGGCGTCGTTCAAGTCGGCTTCCAACAAGTTGGCTCCTTCTAGGTTGACACCGTTAAGTCGCTCTCCCCCCAAACGCACTTGTTGTAGGTTACAGGCTGGACATTCCCCAGTTTCAAATAACTTGTCAATATCTTGCTCCTTAGCAGCTTGTACGGAATCGCCAAGGTAAAAGAGGGCAATTATGGCTAGATAAGGGAGAGGGGAGAGGGGGAGAGAGATTTTCATAGTTGGTTTGAGCGACAGCTTTTTACCTAAACTGTGGCGGTAGTTCGGCAGGTGGTGGAGAATCCGTGCCGGGAGGGAGTGGCGGTGAGCCACCGGGCGGAGATGGTAGGGGTGGAGGCCCCGATGGACTAGGAGGTGCCCCCCCTCCTCCTGGCGGTGATGGTGGTGCTGCACTCGTTGCTGAGGGAGGGGTAGCTCCTGGGGGGGAGGGTGGTTCCAAGACGGGTACACCTGAGGGAGCTGGTGGTGGGGGCGGGACATTTGGTGATGCTCCTGCTCCTCCAGCAGTGGCTTGTGGTGGAGTAGCGATTGAGGTTTCGATCGTCACTGACCGACTTTTCTGCTCGCCCTCTTTATTAGTCACTTGGAGGGTAATTGTTTCACTACCCGCTTCTTGACTAAGAGGATAGGGAATTTTTCCCTCAATAGGAACAGTGCCGGGAGCAGGGAGAAGCTCTACTTTAAGATCTTGCCCGCCCTTGACTTTCCAAGATAGGATGAGAACAACTGGCTTGTTGGGATCGATTTTAACCAGATACTTCGGCAAAGCCTCTGTACCATTGAGCTTGAATTCCAGAATTTCTATAGGAACAGGTCTGGCATTAATCTTAATCAGATCGGTTTTTTTAGTTTCTAATACTTCCGCTTCTCCTTGTCTAGGCACAACCGCTAATTCAAAAATATAGCTGCCTGCCTTACGAGCATCGGTGGGAACATTCTTGCAGATTAGCGCCTCATCAGTGATTTGACAGAAGTTCCACAGTGCTTCGGGAATCCCTCGGCTTAAGTCATAGGATTTTAAGGGGCTAGCTACCACTCCGTCCGGGTCTCGGCCAATCAGTTTTAATTCTTTTATTTGTTCGGGATGACTAATTTTCCAATTCAGTAAAATGCGATCGCTATTAATTTTTTGAGCAGGTGCTTGGCTAGAAGGGCGGTTCGGAAGGCTAGGAGTCTCAGGAGTGGCTGTTCTAGCGGCAGCATTATTTGGGGTGGGGATATCAATTCTGGTTAAAGGATTAGTTTGGGTTAAATTATTATTTTTAGTAGCCGGGTTAGTTTGGTTTAAATTATCAGTTTTAGTAGCCGGATTAGTTTGGTTTAAATCATCGGTTTTGGTAGCTGGATTAGTTTGGTTTAAGGTATTAGTTCTGGTTACTGCATTAGTACTGTTGGCAGCCTCAGTTTTAGTGGCAGTAACGGCCTCGTTACTGGCCTCTTCGTACACTGGTAGGGTGGAGGCAAACTCCATAATTTTAGGGATGGGGAAGGGCGTAATGCGAACAGTACTCGTCTTGACAGCCTGCAAGGTTGCTGGTTTTCTTCCTTTAGGAATCAGAGTCAGTTGAAAAACATAGTCGCCCACTTGGCGAGCGTCAGTGGGTACGTTCTGACAAATGAGGACTATCTTTTGAGTGCAGAAGCTTTTCAATTCATTGGGAATACCTCGGCTAAAGTCGTAGGCGATCGGTCCGCTAATCACCACTCCATCGGCTGACAATCCTTCAATCTTGAGGGCTTGTAACTTCTTGGGGTTAGAGATCTGCCAGTTCAGGCGCACCACTTCACCATCAGCTGCGGAGTAGGCACTGCTGGCTGGGGAAAAGTCAACAATTTGAGGGCGGGGTTTAGGGCTAAACAACAACCACCAAATCAGGAGAGCTAGTGCCCCAATCAGCCCCACAATCCCTAAAATCAATAACAAGAATTGCCACCAAGGACGCCCCTCCCAGACTAAAGTTCCCTGATAGCGCGGGCTGGGTAATGGATACTGTTGGGTATCTTCAAGTTCGACGAAAAAGCTCAGGACGCGCCCGTAGAACGGTCTTTTCCACCATGTTTGAGTTGGTTCTACCTCTAAGCTGACACTTCCATAGCTCTTGGGCAACAGCCGCACCCGATCCGGCGTTAACCGATAGTTACACAAATCATCGCCCTCAGCACTGGCAGCTCGCAGGGTCAGTTCGCGAATGGTATTGCCCCCATTGTAAAGTTTGAGATCGAAGAGTCCTGCCCGATCTTTCACCTTACCGAGTAAGGTCACCAGTTCGACAGTCAACAGATAGATCGGCATCACCTGTAGGTAAACTGCATCCAGCAGCACCAAATCAGGATTGTTGGCCGAGTAGAGACGGACAGTAGGTGAGTAGATGCCAGCCCAAGTATCGAGGGGTGGGTTCAGTAGGAGTACGATTTGACCCTTATCACCAGGGTTGAGTTCTAACCCATCGGTAATCCTTACCACTCCGACTTCTGGCAAGCCTTCCGGATAGATTACGGAAAACCAACTAGGGTCGAGATCCGGACAGGTGAGGCGAAATCTATCAACGCGATCGGAACGGTTATGAACGATAACCTGTACTTCTAGAGATTCACCTAGTTGTAGCAGAGCAGGTGTAGTAGAACTGGTGATAGGTAGCAGGGTGAAGGTGGGGTCGTTAACCCGAACTGCTTCCTGCACAAAAGGGAGTACTTGCAGCCTTGCTTTGTGCTGGATCGGGGTATCTTCTGGATAATGCTGCTGGGCATCGATAACTACCAGATAGTTATAGATACCTGGTAAAGTATCCAGGGGCACCTGAATCTGAAAGATTACTTCACTGCTTTGACCTCGACCTAAAGCCAGACGCTCATAGGGAGAAAGGCACCACTGCCGCACAGGTTCAGAGGTCTCATCAATAAAAATATCAATCAGGGCACTTTGATTGCCTTCATTGGAGACGGTGACGCACAGTTCAAAAGCTGAGCCTGGAGCGATCGCAAACTCTCCAGAAGGATTAATAATTGTTGAGAGGGGCTTGCCAGGAGTCAGGGCTTGCTGCAAGGTTTCAGATAGCTGAATCCCTCGTTTCGCAGCTAGATTAAGGTAATAACGTGAGGAACCTGCTGCTTTACTGGCCTGTATCTTGCCTTCCTGAACGAGAATGTCAATTTCGCTGCGGATAGCTTGCTCCTCCTCACCGAGGTCATGGGCGATTTCCGACAGAGTACATCCCTGCTGGCGTCGGATATACAGGGCAATTTCCCTCTGGCGGTCGGGCAGTGCTAGGATATCCGCCATGCTGACACCGTTACCCGTGTTTCCCTTTGACCAAGTGCCCGTCATCTTATCCTCTTGCTTATATCTAGTACCTGAGTGCAATTATTCTAGGAATGAAGGATGAGTTTATATTCTTTTCTGATCTTCATCCCTCAGGACTACGCCAATGCCCCCGATCCAACCAAATCTGGGGAAAACTAAATTTTATATCCCCTCTTCTTCCAGCTCCCCCAGCTTAATATCAAAGTAGCCGCTCATGAACTGCGTACACAAGCACGCATAAACAGAAGAATACAGGAGTTCAAGAGGAAATAATTTTTTCAAGCTAGACAGCATGGGCGATCGCAAACAACAAAGGAT
>DNXU01000063.1:0-6110 GCA_003505715.1 Cyanobacteria bacterium UBA8803
CCCCTCAACGCCGAATATTAAAGCAACACCAGTCCTGACGCTTCCACAGGGTAGCAACTACCCAGTTATGTTGCTCCAGGGTATCGGCAATGGGTTTGGCTTGATCTAACAAAACACCGCTAATAATTCCCCAACACTTAGGACTGGCGATCGCACTCATCCCCGGAATTAAATCAATAATCACCTCGGCCAGAATATTGCAGAGAATGCCATCAACGGGTTTACCATCTGTGAGCTTCATCAGGCGCTCAATACTCCCTCGCTCTACCACCAAGCGATCGCCACTAATGCGATTTAAGCTGCGGTTACTGCGAGCCGAGCGTACTGCTAGCGGATCGATATCTACGCCATAGACTTTGCTCGCCCCCAGCAATACGGCAGCAATAGAGAGAATACCAGAGCCACAACCAATATCAGCAACGACTGTCTCTTCATTGGCAGAGCCTAAACGCATTTCTAAAGCTTCTAGACATAGTTGGGTCGTCGGGTGGGTTCCTGTCCCAAACGCTGCGCCTGGATCTAAGCGTAAAAGCAGTCGTTTTGATGGTTCCGGTACGGGCAACCAAGCAGGATAGATCAATAAGTGATCGCCAACCTCTTGAGGTTCCCAGTACTGCTTCCAACTACTCGCCCAGTCTTCCTCATCAATCAGATGCCACTGGGTTACAGGCACGGGTAACCCCACAGTTAGGGCATCCTGACGCAGCCATAGAGAAAGCGCTGCCAAATCTAAAAGCTGTACCTGAGTTTGAGGTAAGTGCGCCCGCACGAGTTGAGAGTTCCCCTTGACCTCACAAGACATTCCTCGACACCCAAAGGTTTCCAGCCGCCAGAAGATTAAATCCTCTAAGGCTGGGTCTGAGAGAATTTGAATTTCCCACCAGCTATTTGCCATATCAGTTGTTAGTTTTTTAGTTGTTAGTTGTATTCAGTTGTCAGAGACTAGCAGTTACCGAGGGACAAGCCCGTTAAAAAATAATGGCATTCTAGGAACTAACAACCAACAACTAACAACTAATAACTACAACGTTACCGTGTAAGCATCCCGAATTCCTGGAACCTTGGTAATTTCTCCTAAAATTCCCTCGGGCAGGGGATCGTCAAGGCTCAGTACCATCACGGCATCACCCCGCACGATTTTGCGACCGACCTGCATACTGGCAATATTGACATTAAAACTGCCTAGAAGCGAGCCTATTTTACCAATAATTCCCGGCATATCGCGGTGCAGGGTAAAGAGCATGTGATGGCTGGGAGGAACATTAATCGGGAACTCATCGATACTAGTGATGTGGATTTCGCCATCGCTCAACAAGGCTCCCGTCACTGAATGCTCGCCCAAAGAGCCTTTAGCACACAGATGGAGCGAACCTCCTGAATAGTCTTGAATGGAGGCATCCCGCGTTTCGATCACGCGAATCCCCCGTTCTTTAGCCTCAAGGGAAGCATTCACGTAGTTAACGCGCTCTCGCAAAGCTTGGGACAACAAGCCTTTGAGGGATGCTACTACCAGAGGTTGACTGTTATTGGTGGCTAACTCCCCTTGCAATCGAACATTAAGCTGCTCAATGCGTCCTCCTGCCAGCTGACTCACCAAGTTACCCAAGGTTTCTGCCAATCTCATGTAAGGTTTGAGCTGTTCGAGAATGTTGGGAGAAAGTCCTGGAATATTAACAGCTGAACGGGCGGGTAAGCCCAAAAGCACATCGCGAATTTGCTCGGCCACATCAATCGCCACATTGGTTTGAGCTTCTGCGGTAGAGGCTCCCAAATGGGGTGTCAAAATGGCTTCTTTACCGATCGCCAACAGAGGGGAGTCGCCTATGGGTTCCGATTCAAACACATCTAGGGCCGCACCACCCAGTTTCCCCGTTCTCAACGCCTCTGCCAGCGCCGCTTCGTCAATAATGCCGCCTCTGGAACAATTGATAATTCGGGCGGTTGGCTTCATCTTGACGAGTGCCTCTGCATTAATCAGATGGCTGGTTTCCGGTGTCTTCGGGACGTGCAGGGTGATGTAATCAGACTCTTGCAACAATAAATCCATATCTACCAGGCGACAGCCCAGCTGATCTGCTCGTTCTATGGAAATGAAGGGGTCGTAGGCCAGCAACTTCATCCCCATTGCCCGTGCTACTGTAGCCACATGGGAACCGATTTTACCCAAGCCAACGATGCCCAGGGTTTTCTTATAAACTTCTGTTCCCATAAAGCTCTTGCGATCCCACTTATGGTTTTTCACCGACTGGTTGGCGTCGGGAATGTAGCGCGAGAGGGACAGCATCATTGCTAGGGCGTGTTCAGCAGCAGCAATGGTATTTCCTTCCGGGGAGTTAACTACAACAATGCCCTGGCGGGTTGCTGCTGCGACATCAACGTTATCAACACCAACCCCGGCACGCCCGATGATCTTCAGTTGCTTACCCGCTTCAATAATGGGTTGAGTCAGGCGCGTACCAGAGCGAATCATGATGGCATCGTAGTCGGAGATGATCCCAATCAGTTCCTCAGGCGAGAGATTGGTTTTGACATCAACCTGAGCCACTTGAGAGAGAATATCAATTCCAGCTTGATCGATGGGGTCGGAGACAAGAACCTTAGACATTACCAGTAGAGGGGGTTGAAATGAGTTATCTTGATCGCGCTTTCGTCTAAAATCAATGCGGGACAGTTTATAACTTTTATAACAGCGCGATTATCTGCAAATTAACCAGAACTGACCGCAGTAGGTCATTGTAACGGCAAACGGGTTATTCTACAGCCAATTCCGGAAAGATTTAACGGCTCTCCCGGATCTAGGGTGTTAAGTAAATCTAATAGCTGGTAATTGGTAATTGGTCAGCAATTTCAAGCCGATTAACCATCACCCATTACCATGTAACAAAAGATACATTTTACCCCACATACCCAGGAGATCCCACGATCGTTGTTGAGAGCTGGGAAAAAATCTGTCAATTTCTATTAACTTTCCTTCCTTACGCTTGAGCTTATAGTCTAAGGAAGTTGACAAACATTCCCCAGCCAACATTCGGATATGGCTTTTGACCCCAGCAGCCTTTAAATTGCCAAAGCTGCCATGGCTTCCTCTACGACTTGAGCTGCTCTCTCAATTTCCTGTGCTGAAACAATCAGTGGCGGTACAAAGCGAATGACCTTAGGGCCGGCAGGCACTAGTAGCAATCCCAAATCCATCGCTGCCTTCACCACCTCTACTGAAGTCAGATCGATGTCAGCAAGGAGTTCCATACCATTAATTAACCCCCAGCCGCGTACTTCGGCAACCACATGGGGATACTTAGCTGCGATCGCTCTCAATCTCGTCCGCAACTGCTCCCCCCGTTCCTGTACATTTTGCAGAATAGCTTCCCCTGCCAATGTCTTGGCCACAGTCAGTGCTGCCGCACAAGCCAAAGGGTTCCCGCCAAACGTGCTGGCATGGTCTCCTGGACTGAAGACATCACAGAACTTTTTGCACATCATCGCCCCAATGGGAATACCACCCGCCAATCCCTTAGCACTAGTGAAGATATCCGGCTCAATGCCCAGATTCTCATATCCCCAGTAGGTGCCCGTGCGCCCCATGCCCACCTGCACTTCATCCATAATCAACAGGATGCCTGTCTCATCACAAATTTTTCGCAACCGCTGGAAGTACTCCCGATCTCCCGGACGGACACCCCCCTCTCCTTGGAAAGGTTCCATCATAATTGCTGCTACCCGTTGATCGCCTTCGTCGATTTCGGCGATCGCATTTTCCACCGCCTGAATATCGTTGTAAGGAACGTAGCAGAACCCGGGCACCAAAGGGTCGAAATGCTTCTGATACTTAGGCTGACCTGTTGCGGTAATCGTTGCTAGCGTCCGTCCGTGGAAACTGGCTTGAGCCGTCAAAATTACTGGCTTGTCAATCTCTAATACCGTGTGGGCATACTTTCGCGCCAGTTTGATTGCTCCTTCGTTAGCTTCTGCCCCAGAGTTGCAGAAAAATACTCGCTCCGCGCAGGAATGCTCTACCAGCCACTTGGCTAATTCACCTTGCACAGGGATGTAGTAAAGATTAGAAACGTGGTGCAAGGTTTGGATTTGCTGCGTCACTGTTTCGATGAGAGCAGGATGAGCGTGACCAAGAGTACAGGTGGCAATCCCAGCCACAAAATCGAGATATTCCCGCCCCGACGTATCCCAGACACAACAACCCGCTCCTCGTTCCAAGGCAATGGGAAAACGCCCGTAGGTTCCCATTACATTGGTGTCAAACTCAGTTGGATCGTAGGGGGTCAACATAACTGACTCTACTGGGATGGCGGGATTTTCAACGAGAGTTTCTGTGGTCACTGGCTCATTCTCCTAATTGTTGCTCCTCATCTGGACAATATTAATGGGAATCTGCAAAAACTGCTGATTGCTAGCCCCAAAAAAGCCCAAAAGAGCCATTCCTAAGGTAGGATGTAGGCGGCACAGGTTATGCCAACAGGGCAGGTATCAGGCTTACCCCCTAAAATTCGGTCTCGTCAGATCTACAGCAATTTTCTCACTATGGGTAGAGAGGCAAGCACTAGCCTTTATGAGATCCTGTACCTATGACTAACTCAATTTCGTACCATGAGCAATACACCAAAGTCGTCCTAGATTTTGTAATCGGGGTAACAACTAGCCAAATACCTTCTACTAGCCTTACAATCAGTATTTTCTAATCCAAAAGTTGAGAAATTTGTTCAAGAGGGTTATGCAACTATCGCCCCTCCTAGTCAAATCTTCTGTAGCCTTTGAGCTTCAAAGCACTCAGCCACAGTCGTTCTTGAAAACTTACCTTTAAGGAAAGCCTATTTATTTTCATCCCATTCTGGATCAGGGCAACCTTATCCGCATCTTCCCTAACACTCACAACTCCAACCTGACTATGAATATCTCTGAATTGAACCCAACTGATAACCTGAAGTTCACAGAAGATACAGATTTTTCTCCCTATAACAATATCGAGATAGAGGAAACTGCCTTAAATTTGGTAGAAGTCGAACTGTCAGATTCAGGAGAGCATCTAGCACCAAGCCGCTCATCCGGCTACCAGAAAACGAGCTCCGATGATACAGTAGGCGCTTTTTTCAAAGAAATGGCGCGTTATCCGCTGCTAAAACCAGAAGAAGAGGTGGAATTAGCCAATTCCGTCCAATTCTTAGTGGAAACAGACCAATGTCAGGAGCGCTTGCAGGAAAAGTTAGGGCGCAAGCCAACCCAAACAGAACTGGCTCAAGCTATGAACCTGACCGAACGTCAATTGCAAAATCGCCTCTATCGAGGTCGGGTAGCTAAGCGTAAAATGATTCGCTCTAACTTGCGCTTGGTGGTCTCCATTGCTAAACGATATCTCAATCGGGGAGTTCCTTTCCTGGATTTGATTCAAGAAGGTGCCTTGGGGTTGAATCGCGCTACCGAAAAGTTTGACCCAACCAAAGGCTACAAATTTTCGACCTATGCTTACTGGTGGATTCGTCAGGCTATTACCCGCACGATCGCCAACGATGCCAGAACCATTCGCTTACCCATCCACATTGTTGAAAAGCTCAACAAACTCAAAAAAGCCCAACGCGAACTCAAGCAACAACTGCAAAGGAATCCCAATGAGGCGGAACTAGCAGAAGCCTTAGACATGCCGTGCAGTCATTTACGGCAGTTGCTACAGTTGCGCAGGCGAGCGCTGTCTCTTAACCATCGCGTAGGTAAAGGAGAAGATACGGAACTGGTTGATTTGCTCGAAGATAACGAGCTGCGGTTGCCAGAAGAGCAGATGAACGAAACCATGATGCGCCAAGAACTTTGGGATGTTTTGAGTGACGTGCTAACCGAGCGAGAAAAAGATGTCATCTCCCTGCGCTACGGTCTAGTCGGCTCAGAAGCGTATACCCTGGAAGAAGTAGGCAGCATGTTCAATCTCTCTCGCGAGCGCGTGCGTCAGATTCAGAGCAAAGCCATGCGCAAGCTGCGCCGTCCCCAAGTTGCCCACCGCCTGCAAGGTTGGTTGAGTTAGTTGGTTGTTGGTTGTTTGTTGTTGGTTGTTTGTTGTTGGTTGTTTGTTGTTTGTTAGAGACGAATAACCAATAACCAACAACCAA
>DNXU01000063.1:6145-19882 GCA_003505715.1 Cyanobacteria bacterium UBA8803
AACCAACAACCAACAACCAATCAAGGTCGTTGGCATTTTGTGAGGAGAGGGTTATGACGATTTGGGTAAACGAACAGATCGATCCATCGGGTCTGATTTATTCTTGTATCGCCACCTGTAATGAAGAGCAGGCGAAAGACTGTCACGAGTCTTTCGAGCATAATTTGACTGACGAACAAAAGTCAGCAGGTTGGATAGCTCGTCTCAGAACTGTCCATTCCTGGGATGAGGTGCCAGTTAATGCCTTGAAGCTAGACTAGAAGCTGTTAGGGAAAGAGAGGAGAATAATTGGAATTACATAGGTTTGAGCTGAATCGATGTAGAGAAGCGATGCGCTACAACTAAAGTAAGGGCAAGGTTGGGTTATGGTTATTCTCCCCCTCCCTAACAGAGTAGTATTTACAATGCGGATCTCAAAGATATTTGGACTTACTCTAGCATTAGCAGGAAGCCTTGGGGGGTTGGCTGTGCCCTTAGCACAAGCAATTGAACGAGCTGATGGCACGGTTTCCTTTGAAAAGGCCCCCCGCTTGATTGAGGCAGTTACGACCTTTAACGAA
The DNA here is from genome assembly GCA_003505715.1 of Cyanobacteria bacterium UBA8803. Classification (GTDB taxonomy): domain Bacteria; phylum Cyanobacteriota; class Cyanobacteriia; order Cyanobacteriales; family Coleofasciculaceae; genus UBA8803. The sequence continues at coordinate 6,706 of DNXU01000063.1, forward strand.
ACACATGTTTGGGGAGCAACTTACTATTTCACACTAGAATTGCCTGAAAATATCGGCGAACCCCTAGGTCAGGTTACGATTCAACAACGTCAGGGAGTCGAAGCCATCCAATTCAAGGTCGCAGACAGTTTGGCCTTTTCAGGAACGCGCCACCACAAAGGTGAGAGGTTAGCCTTGGCAGAGGTGACCGAAGACGAAACCACACAAACCATTTCAGTGAGATTCGACCAACCTGTACCTCCAGGACAAACTGTTACGATTGGACTCTATCCTGTACACAATCCTCAAATTGGCGGTGTCTATCTTTTCGGCGTCACGGCCTTTCCGGCTGCACAAAAACCCTATGGTCTTTATTTAGGTGTTGGGCGTCTGCAATTCTACGATGGCCAAGACTTCTAGTAGCACTAGACTATAGCTAAGACTTAAGCACAGCATCTATTCGTAGGGTGCGTTACGCTGGAGCTAACGCACCCTCACCCATATCTATGGTTTACTTGCGTAAGCCCTGATACTGCATAATTTCCACAGGAAGGCGTAATATAATCCTAGCCAATTGACCTACAGCGAACTTGAATTTAAGAGATTGAGGCAACCCCTGCCCAGAGATTGGTACAAAGCCAAAGCGACTGTAAAACTTTGGTAGCCGTTGACCCAGACATTCCAGATAGAGCGGTGCCGTTGCTTGCTGAATTAAATGCTGCGTTAGCGCCGTCCCTAAACCGCGATCGCGCCAAGTTGGGGCAACGACCAAACTACCCAGTTCTTGGGCACCTGAGAAGTTGCGCAGTTGTGCGCAGGCGACTATATTGCCCTCACATTCAATCACCCAAAATTGCTGCCAGCGCAACTGAGTGGGGTCAAGTTTAGCACTTAGTACCAATTTGCGAATTGACCCCATATCCTTAACACAAGCACGGCGCAGAGAACACCCCATGGGTAGTAATAAAGACACCTCAGTCATTAGTTCTTTTTGGTGATAATGGTTTGAGAGTACCCGAAACCTGATACATTTACCGAGTATCGGCAAGCAACATTTATGGGTCAAGTATGAAAGTCGTGGTTATTGGCGGCGATGGTTATTGTGGTTGGGCCACAGCGCTGCATCTTTCCCAAAGAGGTTATGAAGTCAGCATTATAGATAACCTGGTGCGCCGTCACTGGGATCTGCAACTCGGGGTTGAAACGCTCACTCCGATTGCACCAATACAACAACGCATTCAGCGCTGGCGCGACCTGACTGGCAAATCCATCGACCTGTTCATTGGGGACATCACCGATTACGATTTCCTGATTAAGGCACTCCATCAGTGCGAGCCAGAGGCAATTGTCCACTTTGGCGAACAACGCTCTGCTCCCTACTCAATGATTGACCGCGAACATGCGGTGTTCACTCAGGTGAATAATGTCGTAGGCACCTTAAACATACTATACGCCATGCGACAAGACTTCCCTAATGCCCATTTGGTTAAGCTGGGCACGATGGGCGAGTACGGGACGCCAAATATCGATATCGAAGAAGGCTATATTACGATCGAGCATAACGGGCGCAAGGACACCCTGCCCTATCCCAAGCAACCTGGCAGCTTCTACCACCTCAGCAAAGTTCACGACAGCCACAACATCCATTTTGCTTGCCGGGTTTGGGGTTTACGGGCTACAGACCTCAATCAAGGGGTAGTGTACGGCGTCCTGACCGACGAAACTGGCATGGATGAGCTTTTGATTAACCGCTTAGACTATGACGGCGTCTTCGGTACTGCTCTCAATCGCTTCTGCATCCAAGCGGCGATTGGTTATCCTCTCACCGTTTATGGTAAAGGCGGACAGACTCGCGGCTTCTTGGATATTCGCGATACGGTAAGGTGTATGGAATTGGCGATCGCCAACCCTGCCGAACCAGGTCAATTTCGAGTTTTTAACCAGTTCACCGAACTTTTCAGCGTCGGCGATTTGGCGGTCATGGTGAAGAAGGCTGGTATCGCCATGGGACTCAATGTAGATATACATCACATCGATAATCCCAGGGTTGAGCTAGAACAACATTACTTCTATGCCAAAAACACCAGTCTGTTGAGCCTCGGTCTCCAACCCCACTATCTATCCGACTCCCTGCTCGATTCTTTACTCAACTTTGCCAGTAAGTACAAGCATCGAGTAGACGAAAACCAAATCCTACCCAAAGTTTCTTGGAAAAGATAGTTGTTAGTTGTTAGTTGTTTGTTGTTTGTTGTTTGTTATTTGTTGTTAGTTGTTAGTTGTTAGTTGTTTGTTGTTAATTGTTCATTGCAATTGCCAATAACCAACAACAAATAACCAATAACCAATAACCAATAACCAATAACAAACAACAAACAACCAACAACCAATAACCAATAACAAACAACCAATTATGCGGATAGCGCTATTTACCGAAACTTTTTTGCCTAAAGTTGATGGCATTGTGACACGGTTGCGCCACACTGTCGAACATTTGCAGCGTAGGGGTGACCAGGTGCTGGTAGTTTGCCCGGAGGGGGGGCTGACAGAATACAAAGGAGCAAAAATTTACGGCGTCTCTGGCTTCCCGCTACCTCTGTATCCAGAACTTAAGCTAGCATTGCCACGACCGTCAATTGGTGTAACTTTAGAAAAATTTCAGCCTGACTTGGTTCATGTAGTCAATCCCGCAGTTCTGGGGTTGGCAGGTATCTATTATGCCAAGGCAATGCAAGTTCCTTTGGTCGCCTCCTATCACACCCATCTCCCCCAGTACCTTCAGCATTACGGGCTGGGAATGCTTGAACCCGTGATGTGGGAGTTGATTAAGGCTAGCCACAATCAAGCCCAGCTCAATTTATGCACCTCAACAGCGATGGTGGAAGAATTGAGAGTCAAGGGTATCCAACGGTTGGACTTGTGGCAGAGAGGGGTAGATACGGAGACATTCCGTCCCGACTTGGCATCAGTGGAAATGCGATCGCATCTCTCCCAAGGACACCCGGAAAGTCCCTTACTCCTTTATGTAGGGCGTCTTTCGGCGGAAAAGGAAATCGAGCGGATCAAACCTGTACTCGCTGCCATTCCTCATGCGCGTCTGGCCTTAGTCGGTGACGGACCTCATCGCAGTGCCTTGGAAAAACATTTTACCGGGACGCCTACTCATTTCGTCGGCTACCTGACAGGTACAGATTTGGGTTCAGCCTTTGCCTCTGCCGATGCCTTTATCTTCCCCTCGCGCACCGAAACCCTGGGCTTGGTGCTCCTAGAAGCAATGGCTGCCGGTTGTCCGGTAGTTGCCGCTCGTTCGGGAGGCATTCCTGACATTGTCACTGATGGTGTGAACGGCTATCTGTTTGATCCAGTAGATGAGGAAGGAGCGATCGCCGCTACCCAGCGTCTCTTCCAGCAGCAAGCCGAAAGGGAAACCTTAAGGCAAAATGCTAGGGCAGAAGCAGAACGCTGGAGCTGGTCAGCCGCTACGCGCCAGCTCCAAAATTATTACAGAGGGGTAGTATTTTCTCAATCCATGCCCTCTGCGGCGTGAAGTATTGAAAGGATGAGGAGGTGAGGGGGTGAGGAGGTGAGAGCCTCACTCCCTCAGATTAGGTATATTCAACCTTGTTCCAATCCTAATGAGCGGATACATTCGTAGATAGGTCTATTTTTCTTTATTCGGTTTTCTTGTATTTCTAAACCGATATTAAGTCATTTAGTGATGGATAGGCTTTTTGAGCGGTAGGGTGCATTACTTGGCTCAAGTTTAGGTTTTTTAATCCTGAAACGGTTAGCGGCTGACTGTGAATAATAAGTAGGCAGAGAAAAATAGGGTGGTACTTCAACGTCTTTGTTAGGCGAGGAGGTTGAACTAGGTAGGCAAAACCCCTATTTCAATCACCGAAATCAATCGGCGTCCGCTCGATCTGCCTAGTTATGTTAAAAACACACTGGCATTAGGGTTCATCTACCCGCCGGATCGCAAAATAGCTGTTGAACAGCCATTATTATGACACTTTCCAACACTGGTAGCGTTTTGGCTACACTGACTCAGTTAACTCAACTCAACCGAACCAGCGTCCTAACTCACCGAGTTAAAGACTTATCACTTCCCGAATTCATCTGCTTGTTGGACTTCATCACTGCCGAATTCCAGCAATTTCTCCGGGCGTTGGAGATGATCAACCACGAAGCTCTGGAAACGATGCTAGAGCAGGTGATGGAAGCGTTCACCTTAAAAATTGGTCAAATCCTACAAGCGGATCGTACCACGATCTTCTTGGTTGATGCTGATAAGAGTCAGTTGTGGGCAAGAATTCCCCAAAGCGATACCCAAGCTGCTAGCGAAATCCGAATTCCCCTCAATGTTGGTCTAGCTGGTCACGTCGCTACTACTGGCGAGTATCTCAATATCCGAGATGCCTACCAGCACCCTTTATTTAACAAAGAGGTTGACGAACGTCCTGGCTATCATACTAATTCTCTCCTGTGTATGCCAATTTTCAGCAGCAGCCAAAAAGTTGTTGCCGTAGTGCAGCTGTTGAATAAATCTGGGGGCGTGCCCTTTGAGAACGAAGACGAACAGCGATTTCGGGACTTTGCCGCCTCGATTGGCATTATTCTGGAAACCTGCCAATCTTTTTACATGGCAGCTCGCAACCAGCGCGGAGCTGCGGCGCTGTTGAGGGCAACCCAGTATCTAGGTCAAAGTCTGGACTTAGAAGCCACACTCCGCCTGGTGATGGATCAAGCTCGCGAATTGATGCAGGCAGACCGCTCTACCTTATTTATGCTCAGTAGAGAAACGAGTGAGCTTTGGAGTAAAGTTGCCACCGCTAATGGTAATACGTTAATGGAAATTCGCATCCCTGCGAATCGGGGCATTGCTGGATATGTGGCCTCAACTGGTCAACCGCTCAATATCACCGATGCCTATAAAGATCCTCGCTTCGATCCCAGTACCGATCAGAAAACAGGCTACTTAACCCGCAACATCCTCTGTATGCCAGTATTTAACTCAGTAGGGGACTTGATTGGCGTCACTCAGTTAATTAACAAGAATCAAGGCAGCTTCACCAGTTCAGATGAAGAGTTTATGCGGGCATTTAATATTCAAGCGGGGATTGCCCTAGAAAATGCCAAGCTTTTTGAAAATGTTCTGCTCGAAAAGCAATATCAGAAAGATATCCTGCAAAGTCTCTCCGATGCCGTCATCTCCACCGATATGCAGGGACGGATCGTGACTATAAATGATGCAGCATTGGGATTGCTGGGTTGCCCCCTCCAACATGCTGAAAATAAAATTCGGCACCTATGGGAGGAAAAGCTCACGGGGCGCTACGTTTGGGATGTGGTGCCGATTGAAAATCTCCAAACCCGTTTGCAGGATAGCCTGACCACGGGGACTAAACATTATTTGCCAGAACAAAGCCTGACCGTTGGTTTGTTTAAAGGTGAAGTAAATGAACTCTGGAATGGCAATAAGGGAGATAACGCGGCAAGAGAACCAGAAAAAATTATCCCAATGACCAATTCCCAATCAGCTGATGATAATCTTTTCCGCCTCCTGGCAATTCCCAAGAGTGACGATCCCAATATTTATATCCCCTGGAATGAGAAATTATCGAATTTCCGTTCCTCATCTTACTTGTTAAGGGAGCAAGTCCAAGAGATTGAACGCAGTATTAATTTAACAGTCAACCCCTTAACTAATCCAGAGGGTAAAGTGCGGGGGGGACTGGTGGTATTAGAAGATATCAGTCGCGAAAAGCGCCTCAAAACTACCATGTACCGCTATATGACTCCCGGCGTAGCCGAGCAAGTCTTGGCGCTGGGTGAAGATGCGCTGATGGAGGGGAGTAAGAAAGATGTAACTATTTTGTTTTCCGATATCCGGGGTTACACCACCCTGACGGAAAACCTAGGTGCATCTGAAGTGGTATCCCTGCTCAACAAGTATTTTGAAACAATGGTAGAGGCTGTCTTCAACCACGAGGGCACCTTAGATAAGTTTATTGGGGATGCTCTAATGGCCGTATTTGGGGCACCGCTACCGTTAAAAGAAAATCATGCTTGGATGGCAGTTAAGTCAGCCTTAGATATGCGCTGGCGCTTGGCAGAGTTTAACCGACCTCGCCTAGAAAACCACCAGCCCTTAATTCACATTGGCATTGGCATTAGTTCAGGAGAGGTAGTTTCCGGAAATATTGGTTCCCACAAACGCATGGATTACACCGTTATTGGGGATGGGGTAAACCTTAGCGCTCGCTTAGAAAGCGTCACCAAAGAGTATGGCTGCGATATTATCTTGAGCGAGTATACCTATAACCTGTGTCGCGATCGCATATGGGTGCGGGAGTTAGATAAAATCCGGGTTAAGGGCAAGTACCAAGCCGTCAGTATTTATGAGTTAATTGGCGAAATCGACATTCCTCTGAACGATGTTACGAACAGGTTTTTAGACCTTTATGCTAAAGGGCGTCAAGCTTACATTAGCCGCAACTTCTCCAAGGCGATCGCTTTCTTTGAGGAAGCACGGCACTTGAAGCCCAACGACTTACCTGTAATGATTCATCTAGAACGTTCCCAAAACTATTTGAAAAACCCACCTCCAGAATATTGGGATGGGGTACATACGATGACTACGAAGTAAGGTTGGCTCTCCTGGATCTATGGTGATAAGTAAATTTAATAGCTGGTGATTGGTAATTGGTAATTGGTGATTGGTAATTGGTGATTGGTAATTGGTCAGCAATTTTTTGGTGATTAATTATTACCCATCACCATGTAATATCATGTCCGGTTGCACTCTTGATGGTTGGTAGTGTGCCCTCAAGTGCTGCCTGAAAATGCTGTATTTGCCAACCACTGAAGTGGTTACTACAAACCTGTTTATAGAAGTCTTATGCTACTGAGCATGGTAAGTTCTAATTAAGTTTCGTAAACAAGTTTTGACAGTCTGTCTACCTATAGATAGGATGGCAGCATGAAAACGACAGACACGCGCACCCAAATCCTTGATGCAGCTCAAGATCTCATCCAGCGGGTGGGGGTTAATGCGATGAGCTATCAGGACATCAGCAACGTAGTGGGGATTCGCAAAGCCAGTATCCACTACTACTTCCCAACCAAAGATGACCTGCTTGCCACCCTGCTCAGTCGCTACAATGACTACTTTCTGCGATTAGCAGACAGTATCATTGCAGTACCTGAGCAAGCGGATATCAAACTGCGTCGCTACTTGGCCTTGTTCGAGGCTACCCTTGATAGTAGCAGTTGTGACAAAGCTTGTCTTTACGGCATGATTGGTGCAGAGTTAGCGACCCTCAAAAATTCCCAAGTAGAGCAGGTACAAGCATTCTATCGGGATAACCAAGAACGGCTTGCCAAAATTCTCTCCCAGGGACGAGACAGTGGAGCATTTAGGTTTGCGGGCGATGTGAATGTCATGGCAATCCTGATCTTCTCTTTGTTAGAGGGCGCTATGCTAATTGTCCGTACAGAAGGCGGTATTACTCAGTATCGAGCCATCCTCGATCAACTGATGCAATTGATTAAAGGATTGGAACTGACGCCGAATGTATAATATGCGGCATAGTTGCCTATGCCCTCTTTTTTTAAACTCTTATTTACCTACTAGAAGGTAAATAAGACTTTGAATAATGGAGACTAAATTATGGCAACCATCGGAATTCTGGGTACTGGCAGAATGGGCATTCGCCTAGCCCTGCTGTTTGCAAACTTAGTTGACACTCTCCGGCCTAAAGGTTTCACGGAACTAACTCGAGTATTTCTATTGCCGTTTGTGCCGCCTGTCTTACATAAGGGTGAGAGTCTACTAAAAGCTCATGTAATTCGGGAATCGCTGCTACTGCGTCCAAATCACCCAGCTCATCAGCTGCATTTTCTCGCACAATAAAATGTGGGTCTTTTAGAGCTTTTAATAGTAAAGGTAGCGCCCTATCTGGATGTAAACGCGCCATAAACCGCAACACACTACCTCTTACATAAGGAGATGGATGTTCACGTAAAGCTAAAACTTGGTCTAGAGTATCTTTTTCACCTAATCTAGATAGACCATCAATTGCTGAAGAAATAACCATCGGTCGAGAATCCTGAAGATAGGTGAGGAGTAACTCGCTTAATCGAAGATATTTTGCTGGAGTTTCAGTAAGGGCAAAGAGAATACCTGCCAACCTATCCGAATCTGCTTTTTTGATTTGATCTAGCAAAAATACGATACCTTTCTCACCCTGTTTGGCGATTAGGAGCGCTAATTCGGAACGATACAAAGGCAGCTCATCCTCTTGCTCAAGAAGCGGTTTTTGAAACTGATCGATCAGTTCTTCCAAAGTGAGATTGTCAAATTCTGGATAAAAACTCATCTTTTCTATCCTTAAAATTAGACTAGCCTACATCCCACACAGTTTACGAATCTCTTCAAGAGTCATGTCACCGAAAGTTCCCTAACTACCTCTTCACCATAATCGTTCCACCACTTAATGGTGAGCGCCCCAGCCGTGACAATCTATCGACACAACCGGACACGATATCACTAATAATCAAGAGCCTGATTTTCGGTTAGTCAATGAGGGCAAGAATGACCATTTACGTCACGCGCTGGATTACTGAATCGGTGTTCTAGAGTTTTTCTCCCCCTCTCCCAAAGTTGGGAGAGGGGGTAGGGGGGTGAGGGCGAAGACTAAATTTGATCGGGATCAAAACCCTGGCTTTGCAAAAAGTCAGCCAAGCGCTTTGCCCGCTGGCGTTCCTCCTCTGCCCGTTGCTCGGCTTCCTCTGCCCGTTGACGTTCTTCCTCTGCCCGTTGCTCGGCTTCCTCTGCCCGCTGTGCCAGTTCATAGGCAGTCAGTAACCGTTCCCCCGTTTGAGCATCTTCCAACACCAAACGCCCTTCCTGCAAACTGATCCACAATCCGGTAACATCAGAGATAATGCGACCCTCATCATCGGGAGTAATGGGTTGGTAAGATCCCGGCGCAACCAAACGGTAACCAATCACCTCTTCCAAAATTTGCCCACGATATTTACGCCGATCCACAATCAGGTATTCTTGTACCTGCGCTTGGGCATAGTGCAAGACTTTGGTTTCTCGATCTGTTTTGCGGTAACGGGGAGAAACAACCTCCAGAATAAACCCTGGCCGCACGCCTTCATCTGCCACGACAAATTCGGAGCGATCTTGATCTTTGTTATGCAGCCCAAAGGCCACAAAGGCATCCGGGCAGTGATCCCCCAAATCAATATCCCATTTAATCAGTAAATCCCCAAACACCCCAACATCAGACTGGTGGCTAAACCACCGGGTTAACATATCTTTGGCATCGCTGACAATTCGACCGTGAAAGGTGTTATTCGGCAAGTGATATCCCTCTTTCGGATGCAAGAATTCTGCTTCTGTGAGCGGAGTCCAGACGATCTCAATAGTACCGTTAGGTTGGGTGACGATTTCTTCGCGCCAACCGCATTCAGCATATTCTTCGGAGAGGGTTTGAGGGGCGTTTACTCCCTGTTCCTGAAGGGGAATCGTTGCTGGCGTCATAACCTTGCTCGCAGTGCTTCTTTTATTTATGCTACAGCATATTTAAACCTATGCTTGCACTCTCAATATAACACTGCTCAATTGGGTAGAACGGCTCTAAAGTCCGACTACCTTCTTGGCATTCTTTGCGGTTAACTTCAGGTTCCTTGGCGTTTAAAAAAAAGCATGTTCTACTCCTTCATCCCTCATCCTTCATCCCTCATCCCTACCAAGGATTACCAATCATCATAAAAGCACTCCAATAGTAAGGATGGGAGAACTTTTTATCTCCCAGTTTGGCTAACTCTGGCGGTAAAGGAAAGCGCTCGTTTTCTACCACCAACTGTCCCCCCTCAATACGTACATCACCTCGAATCATGGCCACTTGTGCCTGCCGTAGTGCTTCTGCTTTCACCGGAACTTCCTTCAATTTCTTATAAAAAGTCGTCATCAGCGCCAGCGTTCCCTCATCGCTGACGTACCAAAGACTTCCCATCGCAGATTTAACACCCGCTTTTACTGCCAATCCCGCAAAACCTAACTCTGCCTCCTCATTCCCTAACGCCGTGCGGCAAGCACTCAACACTAACAAATCCACTGGCGGACTATCCAACTGCAACTGGCGAATTTGGTCAAGTCCCAGCTTCGTACCACCCCATAACTCAATGTAGGAGTTATTAGGTTGACCTGGTCGGAATTCCGCATGGGTGGCAAAATGAACGAGACCAAAGGGTTCTCTTTGCCTAGCTCTTTTAAGAGTTTCCACGGTAAACTCTTCGTTGAGATAAGATTCCCCTTGCCAAATTCGATTAGCGATCGCATCCAACTCTACAGGAACGGCAGGCAAGGGTTTTTTGTCCGGAAATTCTTGAGCGCCCATAGCTAAAACTTGGGCGTTCCGCAAGTTCCCGTAGCGGGTATCGGTCAGAGCTAAACTAGGCATAATCCCAAGGCTGTAACGTTCCGCGAGAAACCCTTTGCCGTCATGGAGTGCTGCTAGGGGTAAGGAACGCAAACTCTTATCCATTAAGAAGGTAAGATTATCGATCTGTTGGAGTTGAACCACGTCCTCTAAGGGAGCAATTAGCCATTGGTAAAGCTTTTGAGCGGGTTCCAGGTAACCATTAGGATTGCGGACATTTGTAACATTACTAAAAAATTGATCGGCCATTTCGCGAATTTGCGATCGCGTAGCTGTTTCTATTCGCCTGCGTATAGTTCTGCCGTCAGCAGTGACTAATACTAATTCCACCGGATCTTCGTCTGTTTCCGTTTGGTTCCGGGATGGCGATCGCTGGCTAATCTCAGCTTTCAGGGATTTCACACCAGCAGGTACGCTTTTTTCTGCCGGGGTGGTTGGCATAAAATAGGAATAGACCAGAGCGGGTTTGGCACGGGTAGTGCGCTCGATCTCGTGCAAGGCCGAAAGAGTGTCAGAAAGGGTTTTAATTCTAGTACCGCTGATGCCTAAATACTTTTCAAAGGCACGGGTTAAACGACTCTCCTGTTGGGCAATCTGTTGAAAGATTTGCATTTCCGCATTAAAAGCGCCTAAACCCGGTTCAAAAGATGGGGGTTTTCTGGCTGCCAACTCCCGTTCTAAACGCTGACGTTCGGCTTGCAAAGCTGCAATTTGCTCTGTTTCTATCTGACTTTGTTGGCGCAGGTTAACCAGTCTTTCTTCGGCAGCACTAATCTCCCGACGGAGGGTGGCGAGTCTTTGAGCCGAGAGTCTCACCTCAGTTTGAGAGTCTTCCCCCGTTTTGAGAAGAGCCAGCAATCCGGTAATATCAACATCGTTAGGCTCTAAGCTAGCAGCTCTTTCAAAAGAAGCGATCGCTTGTTGGTCGCGGTTTAAGCGATAAAGGGCAAATCCCCGCCGTTTCCAAGCTAAGGCATTATTAGCATCAAGTTGAATGGCACGGTCGTAATTGGCGATCGCCTCTTCATAGCGACTAAGTTGGTAAAGAGCGGTGCCTCGGTCAATCCAAAGTGTAGCAGTATTGGGCTGAACCGAGAGTAATTGGTCGTAGGAGGCGATCGCTTCTTCATACTGTTGCAGATCATACAGCAACACATCAGCTATACGTTTGGGAATAATCACTCTAACTAGCTGTTGTTCGTAATCTGACTGAGTTTGAACCGATAATGCCTGCCGCCACGAGCGAATTGATGCCTCGTATTGTTGTAGTTGGTATAAAGTATTACCTTGCTCGAACCAAGCTAAGAGATAATCTGGCTCGATTTGGAGCGCTGCTTGGTAGGATGCGATCGCAGTTTCGTACTGTCCCAAGTTTTTGAAACTATTGCCGCGCCAATACCAAGCTAAGAAGGAATTAGGTTGGAGTTTGAGGATTTGGTCAAACAGGGCGATCGCTTCGTTATACTGCCCAAGCCCTAGCAACTCAGTAGCTTGTTGCCACAATTGATCTAGGTTACTTCCTTGGGCAGTGAAGTTTTGCCAATGAGGGATATCGACGCGCCATCGACTTTCCCCAGGGTGGGATGAGGAATGAAGAGCCTCCCTATTAATCCTATAAGCTTGAATACTGAGGGTTTGAGCGTTAACACTAGCTATTCCTGATGCCATTAAAGTAGCTAGAGCTGCTCCTATCTGAAACGGAAAGTTTTTCATTTAAAAATCGAGAATTGAAAATTGAAAATACGACGTTGTATAGGGGCAGGTTTAGCCTTGGAAGTCAGCCTCTTCTCAAGAACTTTTGCCCAAAACCCGCCCTGACTTTTACTCAGGCTTGAGGCGATAACCCTAAATGCTGCTGCAACGAGCGTCGCATAATATCTACTGGCGGTGTTTGCCCCAACCAAATTTCCAAAGCCGCTGCCCCCTGTTGCACTAGCATTTCCAAACCATCAATCGCGATCGCACCCTGTTGTGCTGCTTGTTGTAGAAACTGCGTGGGGTTGGGAGTGTAAATTAGGTCATAGGCGATCGCTCCCTCGGTTAACTTTTGCATCACCTCTACATCTACAGGAGACTCCTCAATCTTAGGAGACATACCCACAGGAGTAGTATTCACCAATAAGTTAGCCTGGGATATTAGTTGAGGCAATCGTTCCCAAGGATGAACCTTGAGAGTTACTTTGACCGGACTACTAACCCAACTTTCTTGAAATTCTGTTAACTTTTGTTGGTTGCGGCCCAAGACATGAATATTGCGGCACCCTAACTCATAACAACCTACTACTACAGCACGAGCCGCCCCCCCACATCCTAAAATAACGGCTGTAGTTTTGCTCCAATCGCGGTTTTGAGCCTGCAATGGGGCGATAAAACCAGCAACATCAGTATTAGTACCGCGCCATCCGGGATCGGTACGCCAAACTGTATTCACTGCTCCTACCGATCTAGCTATATCGGAGACTTCGGATAACAGGGGAATAATTGCTTGCTTATGGGGAATAGTAATGCTGAATCCGTCCACACCAATAGCAGCAAAACCCGCGATCGCCACCTCTAACTCTTCCTTTCTAATATGAAACGGCAGGTAGACATAATCAACACCCAAATGAGCGATCGCGGCGTTGTGCATCACAGGTGATAAAGAATGCTCAATTGGATCGCCAATTACGCCAAGTAGTTTCGTTTTCCCTGTAATTTGCAGCATTTTCAATAGGTTGAGGAGGTGAGGAGGTGAGGGAGTGAGG
>DNXU01000301.1:0-3928 GCA_003505715.1 Cyanobacteria bacterium UBA8803
CTCATCCCTCTTTTGCCAATTATTTTGTTGGCAACGTCATGGGTCAAGCTAAAATGCGATCTGGCAAATATTGTTGCTATCTCACGCGCACTTAATTCGGAATACCACCTCATGATCCACGAAGTTTTCATGCCCGCCCTCAGTTCCACTATGACCGAAGGCAAAATTGTTTCCTGGGTAAAATCTCCGGGTGACAAAGTTGAAAAAGGCGAAACCGTGGTCGTGGTTGAGTCGGATAAAGCGGATATGGATGTAGAGTCCTTCTATGAGGGATATCTAGCGGTAATTACGGTGCCAGCAGGGGAATCAGCTCCTGTTGGTGCTACTATCGCTCTGGTGGCAGAAACGGCAGCAGAAATTGAGTCAGTCCAGAAGCAAGCAGTTCAATCGAGTCCAGCATCAGGAACCGCCACTCCTCAGAAGCCGACTACACCGACACCAGAACCTGTAGCTGCTACCCCAACCGCACCGCCAGACGCCTCCAGTCACCGTAACGGCAGGACAATCGCATCGCCTCGCGCTCGCAAGTTAGCGAAGGAATTGAAGGTAGATCTAGAAATTTTACAAGGAAGTGGGCCTCACGGACGAATTGTAGCAGAGGATGTGGAAGCCGCTGCTCTTAAAGCCACTACTCCAGCACCGACTCCCATCGCAGCACCAACCCGGGCACCTATGGCGGCTACTGCTACCTCACCTGTCGCTACTCCCGCAGTTCCTGTAGCCGTGCCGTTAGGTGAAGTCGTACCCATGAATACCCTGCAAAATGCTGTGGTTAGAAATATGGTGGCTAGCCTTCAGGTGCCTACCTACCGGGTTGGTTACACCATTACTACTAACGAACTCGATAAGTTATACAAGCAAATTAAGTCCAAGGGCGTAACGATGACAGCGCTGCTGGCTAAGGCAGTAGCGGTTACTTTAAAGCAGCATCCGTTAGTGAATGCCAGTTATACAGAGCAGGGAATTCAGTATCACAGTGCCATTAATATTGCGGTAGCAGTGGCCATGGAGGGTGGTGGTTTAATTACACCTGTCTTGCAAAAAGCAGATGGGGTGGATATTTATTCTCTATCTCGCAATTGGAAAGATTTGGTAGATCGGGCCAGAATCAAGCAGTTGCAACCGGAGGAATATAGCTCTGGCACCTTTACCTTGTCCAATTTGGGCATGTTTGGCGTTGACCGCTTTGATGCGATTTTACCACCCGGGCAGGGGGCAATTTTAGCAATTGGGGCATCACGTCCGCAAGTTGTGGCCACGGCTGACGGTATGTTCGGCGTGCGCAATCAGATGCAGGTGAATATTACTTGCGACCACCGGATTATTTACGGTGCAGATGCCGCAGCATTCCTGAAAGATTTGGCGAAGTTGATTGAAACCAATCCCCAATCTTTGACTCTTTAATTTTTCTCTTCTTGGCAGTTGACCAAGCAGTCCATCAGGGCGAGTCAAGTTATTTGGTCGGCAGAGTACTACATTGAAACAGCGACTCGCCCCTACATTGGATAATTTTTTATTTCCAGCTCCCTAATTGGAGCGGGACTGATGGCAAGGATCTATCTCTAGGGTGCGTTATCTAAAGGGGTGACGAGTATGCTGATATCTTTGTGTAGGTCAATGGGGTAGAAAGCTTGTTTCATCAACTCTCTAGCTTACTCGTCACCCCTTCAGATTACCATATCTACGAGAGAGCCTTCCCTATTCTCTATTTCCTCAATTATCAATTTCAGCTAATTCTAACCAGCGCTCTGTTGCCGTATCGATTGCCTGGGTTAAGGTTTCTACTTGTTGGTAAAGGTCTTGTACTTGAGTAACCTTACCGGGAGGAGGATTATAAAGTGCTTTTTCAGCCTCAGCTTTCTCGGCTTCTAGTTGGGCAATCTTGGCTTCTAGTTCCTTAAACTCCCGCTTTTCCCAAGTAGACAACCCACGCTTTTTATTATTACCAAATGCTGGTTTGGCAGACTTTTCAAGTTTAGGAGATTCTTCTTTCTTCTGTTGAAAATTAGCACGCTGTTGAGCGGCTTCAGCTTCTGCGGCTTGCTTGTAATCCAGATAAACTGAATAGTTACCCGGATACTGCCGCAGGTTTCCCCCTGACTCGAAGGCAAAAATTGTATTTACCGTGCGATCTAGGAAATAGCGATCGTGGGAGACGACAATGACACAGCCGTTAAATGATTCGAGATAGTCTTCCAATATGGATAGGGTTTGCACGTCCAAATCGTTAGTTGGTTCGTCGAGAATTAAAACATTTGGGGCACTCATCAGTACTCGTAGCAGGAACAAGCGGCGTTTTTCCCCACCTGAAAGTTTGTGAATGGGTGCGTATTGTTGGTTACCAGGGAACAGGAAGCGCTCTAACATTTGCGAGGCAGTAATTAACGTGCCATCTGCGGTTTTGACGTATTCTGCAACTTCTTTGAGGTAGTCAATAACCCGCTGATTCTGGTTGAGTGCCTCTAGTAAATCCTCCGAGTGCTGATCGAAATAGCCGATGTGAATGGTGGAACCAAGTTCGACTTTACCGGAATCTGCTGGAATGCGCTCGGTGATGATATCCATCAAAGTAGATTTGCCTGCACCGTTTTCCCCAATAATACCGACGCGGTCATCGGGACTAAATTCGTAAGTAAAGTCTTTGATGAGAAGGCGATCGCCATAACTCTTGCACACCTGCTCTAACTCAATAACTTTCTTGCCGATCCGACGACCAGGAGTAGAAATATCTACTTTACCTTGAGCCTGTTTGAATTCTTTTTCTTGCATCTGATGGATGCGGTCAATTCGTGCTTTCTGCTTAGTGCTGCGAGCTTTTGGCCCTCGCTTGAGCCATTCCAACTCCCGGCGCAATACTCCCTGATGCTTGCGCTCTTGCCTGACGGCGGTTTCTTCGGCTGAGGCTTTTTTCTCTAGATAGTAAGCGTAGTTACCTACATAAGTGTAGAGGTCGCCTCGGTCAATTTCAATAATGCGGTTGGTGACGCGATCTAGAAAATAGCGATCGTGAGTAATCAACAAAATCGCTCCCCGATAAACTTTCAGGTAACTCTGCAACCACTCCACTGACATGGCATCCAGATGGTTGGTTGGTTCATCCATGAGCAACACATCTGGTTGGGAAAGCAGCGCAGTGGCTAGGGCAATGCGCTTCTTATAGCCACCGGATAAATAACTAATCTGAGTATCGAAGTCTTGAATACCCAACTTGGTCAGGATAATTTTGGCATTGGTTTCCACTTCCCAAGCGCCCGTTGCTTCAATTCGCTGGGTGACATTTGAGAGGCGAGCCATGATTTGGCTATTATCTGGATCGTGAGCCAACTTGTAGGAGAGTTCCTCATAATCTCGAATCAAGCTCATCTGTTCGCCGCTATCAGCAAACACCTGTTCCAGCACCGTGCGATTTTCATCCAAGTCTGGCTGCTGGGGTAAGTAAGCAATTTTGACTCCAGAGTTGACTAAGAGCTGACCGTCATCAATTGGCTCTAGTCCGGCAATAATTTTCAATAGCGTCGATTTGCCAGAACCATTGGTGCCAATTAAACCAACTTTATCGTTAGCATCTAGGCTAAAGCTGGCGTCTTTTAGAATTTCTTTGATACCAAAGTCTTTTTTAACGGATTGCAGGGTAAAAATACTCATCCCATTTATGTTGCGCTACAAAGCCTCCCCATAAGCAGGTTATACTATTTGCATGAAGGCTACCACTCCATCCCACTTTCCGCACCCAGAAGTGTCACACTCTATCGTTTGGGTGATGGGTGATGGGTGATGGGTGATGGGTGATGGGTGATTGGTAATTGGTAATGGGTAATTGGTAATTGGTCATTAGCCATTGGTCATTGGTCATTGGTCATTGGTCAGCAATTTCTCCCTAATTACCAATCACCTATCACCAATCACCTATCACCAATCACCTATCACC
>DNXU01000301.1:3948-9533 GCA_003505715.1 Cyanobacteria bacterium UBA8803
TTACCAATTACCAATTACCAAATTTTCAAGCTAGTTTAAACTTTTACTTTTTCCAGGATCAGCTTAGACCGCTTAAGTAGTTCTGGTACTGGAACTGGGTAATCTCCAGTAAAACAGGCAGAACAGAAGCTGTTGGGATCTTCGCGGGTTGCGATCATCATCCCCTCCCAGCTGAGATAAGCTAGAGAATCTACGCCAATCTGCTCGGTAATTTCGGCTACAGATTTGGTAGCGGCAATTAGTTGGTCTTGACTGTCGGTATCAATTCCGTAGAAGCAGGGGTGAGTTACCGCTGGAGAAGAAACGCGCATGTGAACCTCCACAGCACCGCCATCCCGCAAGGCTTTAACAATTTTACGGCTAGTAGTCCCCCGGACAATCGAGTCATCAACTAGTACAACTTTTTTGCCTGCTAAGACATCTTTGAGGGGATTGAGTTTCATGCGGATGCCAGATTCCCGCATACTTTGGGTTGGTTGGATGAAGGTTCGCCCTACATAGCGGTTTTTAATTAGTCCTTCTGCGTAGGGTATGCCTGATTCCTGGGAAAAGCCGATCGCCGCAGGGATGCCTGAGTCAGGAACGGCAATGACGATGTCAGCATCCGTTTTTACTTCTTTAGCCAGCTGACGCCCCAACCGCAACCGATAGCTATACAAGGTTTCTTCGTGCATTAGGCTATCTGGTCTGGCAAAGTAAATCATCTCAAAAATACAAAGCTTGCGCTCTGGCTTGGGACTCCAATGGAAGGAAGCCATCCCAGCGTCGGTAATCCAGACTAACTCTCCGGGTTCAACGTCTCGCAAGTATTCTGCCCCAATAATATCTAAACCGCAGGTTTCGGAGGCTAAGACGTAGCGCAGGGGATTTGTCCCTAAAGTACCGATGACTAGGGGACGGATGCCATTGGGATCGCGGACGCCCATTAAGCCATCGGGGGTGCCAATCACTAAGCTAAAAGCTCCTTTGCAGTGGCTAAAGGCACTAATGGCTGCTTCTAACCAGTCTTTCCCGATATCAACTTCTGCACCGATCGCGATCGCAATCATCTCTGAATCCGTGGTTGTGACAAAGTCACAATTCCGTTTATGCAAATCTTCCCGCAGCTGAGCCGTATTAACTAAATTCCCGTTATGAGCTAAAGCCAGGGAGCCTAAACGAGTCTTCACCACGGCTGGCTGAGCATTGACCACATGGCTAGAGCCAGTGGTTGAGTAACGGGTATGACCTACTGCTATTTTTCCTGGCAGTTGAGCTAAAATTTCTTCATTAAATACTTGGGACACTAGCCCCATATTTTTATGCAGATATACCTGTTGTCCCTGAAAAGTGGCAATTCCTGCTGATTCTTGACCCCGATGCTGTAGGGCAAACAGGCCGAAGTACGTTAACTTAGCCACGTTTTCTTCCGGTGCATAGATGCCAAAGACTCCGCAGGCTTCCTCCGGTTTGTCTGGTAGTTGGGGATAATTAGCGTGAGATTGAGTGGGATAATGTTCAGGGGGAACGGGTTGCTGGGGGATCATCGTAAACGCTTGCTCCTGATAGCGGCGGTAGGTCAGTGAGACTTTATATCAAAGCGAATAGAGAGATAATCGTTAATCAAATTTAACGATTTCTTAACAATAGCATCAATAATCGGATTTGTAGAAGCTTTTCGTGACACCAATTAGATTTGTTGATACTAGATATTTCTGCTCTTTATAAATCTGCAAAATCGATAAATCGACAATTGTATCAAATCCTTTTGAATAACCAAATTATTGTAGGGGCAGGTTTGGCGATCGGGTTGAGGCAATCACCACAATTTGATCTAAAAACCGGCTGCTACAGGTTGGATAGCCATTTCACTAGATTTGATATCAATCAAGGTGCCAATATCACTCTTTTAAGAGTGTTGAGTCTGGCGTACTGAATGAAAAAAAGAGTGCTAGATCCCATAATTGCTGCAATGCTTCGGCGCTAAACTCCTCAATCAGGGCAGGATATTCCGCTCTGATTGAGACACCCAAAGCATTACTAAGCGTTAGCTGCTAAACTCAACGCCAAACGCCGTTCCAGGGCGTTGCGAAAGCGATCGCCCATCTCTTTCATAGTAACGTCTGCGATCGGTAAATTGTCAGCCGTATAAACTTTTAAATTAGAGTTTTCCTCACTAACACTACCAAGATTTTTCCAATTCCCTACCGGATCTCCCAGATATTCCCTCAGGTAGGATTCCCAATTAGCCTGGTGTTCGGGTCTGACAGTAACTAGAATTCGACTGCCACTTTCGCCAAACAAAATCTCATCCCAACGCCGTCCACCAGGCTCATCGGTAATTCCCAAATTAATTTGAGCGCCTAGTCGGCTAGTGATACAGCATTCAGCTAAAGCGATCGCAATTCCCCCCTCAGCACAATCATGAGCCGAACGCACCCAACCTTGACGGATACCTTCGCGGCAAGCAGTTTGGATACGACGCTCTAAGTCAAAATTGACTCTGGGGGGTTTACCAGCTACTAAGCTGTGAACCGTCGCTAGATATTCCGAACCTCCTAAGGAGAGGTGAGGGGTAGAGTCCGTTAGGGGTAATCCTAACAGATAGATTAAATCCCCTGGCGTCTGCCATCCTTGACCGCAGATCTGAGCGAGATCGGGAATCAACCCTACCATGCCAATAACTGGCGTCGGGTAAATCGGCTGAGGTGTACCTGTAGCATCAACGGTTTCATTGTACAGAGAAACATTTCCCCCGGTTACAGGGGTTCCCATTTCCAGGCAAGCCTCTGCTATCCCCTGACAAGCAGATGCCAGTTGCCAGTAACCAATTGGCTTTTCTGGAGAACCAAAATTCAAATTATCAGTAACCGCCAAGGGTTCAGCACCCACACAGCTGAGGTTGCGTGCGGCTTCGGCTACCACGGCTTTTGCTCCTTCATAGGGATCGAGATAAACGTAACGGGAATTACAATCCACTGTTGCCGCGACACCTTTTTGTTGGTGGTTGTTGGTTGTTGGTTGTTGGTTGTTGGTGGGTGGTTGGTGGTTGGTGGTTGTTGGGCGTAGGCGGAGGACGGTGGCGTCGGCATGGCCGGGAAGTATTACTGTGTTGTTCTGGACTTGATGATCGTATTGGCGGTATACCCAACGTTTTGAGGCAATTGTGGGGGTGTCAAGGAGTTGGAGGAGGATTTCATTCCAAGTTTTGAGATGGCTGGAGAGTTCTATGCCTGCTGTTGTGCAAGGTGGGAGAGATTGGGGTGTCCACTCCCAAGCTTGACGGGCATAATCGGGAGGTTCTGCTAAAATTTCGCGGTGATAAATGGGCGTGTTATCGGCTAAGGCAGTGGCAGGAATTTCGGCGGCTACCTCACCCTGGAACAAAATTCGCACAATTGGTTCTTCGATCACCTTACCCGCTACCACCGCATTGAGTCCCCAGCGATGGAAAATATCAATGAGTTCCTGTTCGCGACCCTGGTAAGCTACAAATAGCATCCGTTCTTGGGATTCTGAGAGTAAATATTCATAGGGCACCATGCCTGTTTCGCGAACGGGTATTAAGTCTAAATCCAGTTCAATCCCCACGCCACCTTTAGCCGCCATTTCCGAGGTAGAACAGGTAATGCCTGCGGCACCCATATCCTGTGCTGCGACTACAGCTCCTGTTTTAAAGGCTTCCAGGCAAGCTTCGATCAAACATTTTTCCAAGAAAGGATCGCCCACTTGCACCGCAGGACGGTCATCCATGGATTTATCGGTGAGTTCTGCACTAGCAAAACTGGCCCCACCCATGCCATCTCTACCTGTGGTAGAACCGACGTACAGCACTGGATTGCCAATACCTGCGGCACCTGATTTAACTATTTGGGGGGTTTCCATCAATCCCAGGGCCATAACGTTGACCAAGGGATTGCCACTATAGGCAACATCAAAATATACTTCACCACCTACAGTAGGCACACCCACACTATTCCCATAACCCGCGATGCCAGATATGACGCCAGCGAATAATTGGCAAGTACGAGCATCATCTAAGGAACCAAAACGCAAAGAGTTAAGTACGGCCATGGGACGGGCACCCATCGTAAAGATATCTCGCAGGATACCGCCCACACCTGTGGCTGCCCCTTGATAAGGTTCAATTGCTGAGGGATGGTTGTGGGATTCAATTTTAAAAGCCAGTCGCAATCCGTCTCCCAAGTCTACCACTCCGGCATTCTCGCCAGGGCCAACGAGAATGCGATCGCCTTGGGTGGGAAATTGCTTGAGGAGGGGACGCGAGTTCTTATAACAGCAATGTTCCGACCACATGACGCCAAACATACCCAGTTCAGCCTTATTGGGGTGACGCCCCAGGCGTTGGACGATTTCTTCGTATTCTTCAGGCTTGAGACCTTCAGCAGCAATTTCTGCGGGGGAAAAGGGAGCAGAGGAAATGGTAGACATGAAACCCTTGTACGACAGCACAGGGATAATTCTAGCGCTGAGACCCTCCCGGTTTGTATTTCCGGTGGCATCAGATGAGATATTTCCCCAAAAACTCTGCGTTACTCTGCAATACCTTCTGGGTTCTTTCTCTGCGTTAAAAAAAATAGCGCCAACGATAACCTCACTCAATAGGGCGGTTGAAACCGCATTTACCCAAACTTGCAACCACATGCACGGGTTAGCATTCCATTTTCAACAAATCTCTCAGCTATCATTTCCTCGCACAGCTTTCCAGCCTAATTCCATCCTGTTTCATAAATAGGATTTCTCGAACAAGTCAGGCTTCTCAAACTAGATTACAATATCAAGTAAGCTTTAGATTGGGCAAAGTATATGGAAAGCACTAATGTTAAACAAGAAGCTAGACGATTAATTGATAGTTTGCCAGATAACTGTACTTGGGATGATCTGATGTACCAAATTTATGTCAGATTAGCTATTGAAGCTGGAATTGCAGATAGTAACGCTGGGAGAATAACGTCTATTGAAGAAGTACGTGCTAGATTCGGATTACCAGCATGAGGGTTTATTGGACAGATACGGCATTACAGCATCTCCTAGCAATCCATACCTACATTGCGAAAAACTCGCCCCAATATGCTGACATAGTAGTAGATCGCTTAACGAGACGTTCGCAGCAAATTGCGGCTTTTCCCTTGTCGGGGGGAACAACAATCATCCAGTTATCACAATAACTTGTTATGACAAAAATAATTCCCTACCCCAGGTAAAAATCAATTTCAATTGAGATTAAAATAAAAATCTAAAATAGCCCTTGGTAAAGTTATGGTTATTGCCCAAGAAAAACTAATCAGAATAACCGCAAAACCCACTATCACCTGGGACAAACTACCTAAGAACTTTAAATTAGAAGAAAAGCCTGGGGAACATACTAGTCAACCTTTGATTGCGGGGGCATTGCGTGAGGCTTTAGAATTGGTGGAATACATTAAGCCAGAAATGTTGATTGGCACGAATTTAGGTATTTGTGCGACGGTAAATAACGAATGGGAAATCAAAGCACCAGATTGGTTTTATGTCCGTTCAGTAAAAAAGTTAGCTAATAGTATTATTCCGCTGGCCAACCAACCTACGGATCGCAAAAGTTATAC
>DNXU01000301.1:9866-10023 GCA_003505715.1 Cyanobacteria bacterium UBA8803
GGTGTGGAAAGGTTGGAGCAAGAACGTCAGCGAGCTGAACAAGAGCGTCAGCGAGCAGATAAATTAGCCGCTTACTTGCGCTCTCAAGGCATTAATCCTGATCAAATTGAGTAATGAAATTAGGAAGTAAACTCTGCGTTCCTGGAGCGTTAAAAAA
>DNXU01000301.1:10047-15200 GCA_003505715.1 Cyanobacteria bacterium UBA8803
TATTTCAATCCCATTGCCAAATCTTAATCGTCTTATCCATGCTGCCACTCACCAGCATCTGTCCATCTGGACTAAAGGCAACTGCATACACTTCCCAAGTATGGCCTTTGAGGGTAGCAATAGCTTGCCGCTCCTGTACCTGCCAAATCTTAATCGTCTTATCCATGCTGCCACTCACCAGCATCTGTCCATCCGGACTGAAGGCAACAGCACGGACTCTCTCAGTATGACCCTTGAGGATACCCAATTCTCTCCTTGTCCCCAAGTGCCACAGATTAATTGTCCCATCACCCCTGCCAGTAGCCAGCATCTGTCTGTCGGGACTGAAGGCAACTGAGCAAAAAGAGCCACGATGCAAGAGAAAGCTGCTACCAAAGGTGTGTAGTTCCATTCCAGTGCTAAGATGCCAGAGTTTTACTGTCCCATCACCGCTAACGCTGGCGAGAGTTTGGCCATCGGGAGCGATCGCGATCGCGCTAACATAGTTAGTATGACCCTTAAGCGTGCGCAATTCTCTACCCTGCTGGAGGTGCCACAGTTTGATCGTCCCCTCACTGCTGCCACTTGCTAAGGTCTCTCCGTCTTGGCTCATGGCTAGGGAGGTAATCCACTTAGTATGACCGATCAGGGTGCAACGTTCCCGCCTCTGCTCAACCTGCCACAGCTTAATGGTTTGGTCGTAACTACCGCTAACAAGGGTTTGTCCATCCGGACTGAAGACGACGGCAGCAATCCTTTCCTGATGACTTTTGAGAGTGCTAATTTCCTGTCCATCTGGCAACTGCCACAGCTTAATTGTGCGATCAGTACTGCCGCTAGCGAGAATTTGCCCATCCGGACTAATGGCAATTGATTCCACCGAACCCCAATGACCTTTCAAGGTATGTACTGCTTTCCAGTTTGCAGATATTTGAGACTTAGGGGTAGGGGATGGGTTGGTCGTCCTGTTTTGGCTTAGTGGTGCTAATGCTGTAGATTTTGGGATAGTAAGTGCGATCGCTCCTACCATATTTGACGGTGGTAGCAGTACTGGGTATGGCGAGGCAGGATTCAAATCCTGGAGAACTTCAGCTGCTGATTGATAGCGCCGATTAGTCGCACTTTTGAGTAATTTGTCTAGAATACGTCCCAATTCATCGCTGACGGGATTATGCACCAAAAAACGCCGCCACACCCAGGCATCCTCACCAATATCAAAGAGTTCCAAGGGGGAAATCCTAGTCAGCAGATGAATGCAAGTTACCCCCAAGCTGTACAAATCGCTGGCAAAAACGGCTTTCCCCTTCCCTTGTTCGGGGGCGATATATTCAGGCGTACCAATAGTGGTGCCTGTTTTCAGTAAGGCTGTACCGATCGCATATTTAGCTGCACCAAAATCAACTAAGACAAGTTGACTTGGATTTGCCGGAGAAGTTGGGGAGGAGCGGCGAATGATGTTTTCTGGTTTAATATCCCGGTGAATAACATTATGGGTGTGGATAAACTCCAGTGCAGGTAGCAAATTCTTCAGTAAGTCCCGAATCTGGTATTCTGCAAAAACTCCTTCTACTGCTAAAACTTGAGCTAAATTTTGGCCGTCAATAAACTCCTGTACCAAATACTGGCGGTTCTCCTGAGTAAAATGAGCCAGCAGTTCGGGAATTTGAGGATGCTTACCCAACTGATCTAGCCGCACTGCTTCTTGCTCGAATAATGCCGCTGCTTTCTTCTCGTGGTTCTGATCTGGGGATTGGGTGAAAAACTGCTTGATTACGCATTGCGGTTGAGAGGGTTTATCCTCATCGACTGCCAGGAAAGTTCGACCAAATCCCCCTTGCCCGATTAGTTTCAGGGCACGGTAACGTTCTTTTAAAAGCAGCTTGGCACCGCAATTTCGGCAAAACCTTGTCCCCGTTGGGTTATGAGGGCGATCGCAATGGGGATTTAGACAATAGCTCATGAGGGCACAGGCAACTGAAGCTTTTGTCTCTATTGTGCCTTTTCGTTGGGAGTACCAAATAAACCAGTATCCATGTAGGGGCGAGTAGCTAGGTAACTTTTTCTAGAACTATACATTGTGTAAGGATTGGAGATTTGTCACCAACATTTTTGACAACTAAAAACTTCTCTAGCTGTTTACATATATTTTCAGGTTTAAATTCAGGGTATCCACACAATTCATCAGGATTACCAACTTTAATTTTGAGACCAGATGCTTCAATTAAAGAGCAAACTGAAATATTGGAGCCATATTTGTTAGAAATTTTATCAGTGAAGGGATAGCAATCCATAAATAAATCTATAGTAGCTATAAAAAATCCGCCAAGTTTAAGAATACGCGCAATTTCTTGGACGAGCGGTGCAATTTCTTCTGGTGGAATGTGTTCAATTGCTGAAATTGAGAAAACTCGATCGTAAGTATCCCTTTCTAGCTGGGCATTTTGCAGGAAATCCTGAATAAAGTTAACTTTACCCCCAAAAGCCTGATTTAAGTTATTAAACTGCTCGGCAGTGAAAATCCAATTGACTTGTTTACTCGGATTTATAAGAGGATCTACTGAAGTAACTTCTAGTCGAGATTTAGCTAAGACAAATTGAAAACCAGAAGACCCCGCACCAACTTCTAAGACTTGCATTCCTGCTTCTAATGGTGTGGCGAAAAAGCACCAAGGGTACTCAAAGCTTCGGGCAAGGCTATTAAGTTGAAAGCCAAATGGACCAATCTGTCGAATTAGCCAAGGAGGCAAATTATAGCGATTGCGCCAAGCAAAATTGCGTCCCCGCACTACTTTAACCCACCAGTAAGGCCCTTCTGGCGCTTTGTGCTGTATGTTCCAGGTAGTAAACTCTTGAGGGAGATTTTTAGGTGCTAGCATGATCTTAAAATATGCAATAAACTCTCCCCGCTCCCCACTCCCCACTCCCTTTTTTGTACGATAAGTTCATAGAGCAGGTCGTGCTAATCTACATGACCTGAAGCCAATCCTTAATCGGAAAGATTGTTACACAAAAACGGAACTTTGTCAAGTATTTGACGCCGGGACAACTGCTTATTTGAATGATTATCAAAACTTCAGTACTGGCTAGCCTGCTACAAGCTATGCCGCAACTGCGGCCACAAGTTTATTTCAAGGCTTCTTTGACCGCGCTCTCCCATGCGATGGAAGATCTGGTGCTGGCTGGTGCCGAGGCTCAACCTTTGGTAATTGCCTGTTTCCAACGCGAGCGTTTCTACCGCCAGGAAGCACATCGGTATCAGCGACTTGCTGCACTAACCTCTCAAGTCTACGTTTTGGCCGCACCGGAAACTGATTTCAAAAACAGCTCCGAATCCTACGAAACTGTAGCCTTCGATCCCACCGATGCTCTGAGTCAAGAGTGGCATTTAGTCGTTATTGGCCAGCAGTATGCTAACTGCCTGATTTGCCGCGAAAAAACCACACCCGTCCCCGACAGCAACAATTCTGAGATAGACCCATCCCGTCGCTTTGAAGGGATCTGGACCTTTGACCGCCAAGTCAGCAACCAAGCTGCTGAGTTACTCTTGAATCGGATCAAAGATTACCGTCCCGAATTAGCGGCCAAGATTGAAGCGGCCAAATCCCAGTATTTAAACAATTCAGCAGTAGTTAGTTCTGGATTTAATCAGATCTCAGCTCATCCCGATCCCTTTGTCGAACGCCTGGTTACTTACTTGCAAGCCGGTCAGTACAAATTGCTCAAAGCCTATCGCTCAATTTCTACCCAGCAACAGCGAGAACGCTTGGTCAACTCCATTACTGCTGCCATTCGGAGTTCGCTCAACCCCGATGAAATTCTCCAAGTCGCCGTGCGGGAATTAGGGCAAGCGCTAGGGTATTGTCGGTGTTTAATTTACCGCTGCAAGGCAACGGATGCAACGGCTAAAATTAGCCATGAGTTCTTGGAAACAGACCCTAGGGATGGCACTATCCTAGCTCCAACCTTAGGACAAACTTGGCCGTTACGCGACAATTGTCTGTTTCAAGATGTAGTCCAGCGTCGGGAACCTGTTTATGTAGAAGACACTCAAACAGACCTGCGCATTAACGGCACTTCTGACTTAGGCATGGTTAATAGCGATCGCCAAGCCTTACCCCATTCCCAGACCCCAGAGAACAGTAGCACTACCTCCTGTAATGCCCTAAAAAATCTGGTCGAGCAGTTTTCCATTCGTTCGCTGCTGATGGTGCCAGTGCTGTATCAGGGTCAATTATTAGGAATGGTAGAGTTACACCATTGCCAAGCAATACCCTATCGGTGCCAAGAAAATGAACTGGAATTGCTGCAAGCGATCGCTACTCAAATTGGTGCAGCCCTCATTCAAGCCGAAGCCTACGCTAACCTACAAGAGTTGAACCAACAGCTAGAAGCATTAGACCGCACCCGCAGTAACTTAGTCGCAATTACGGGCCACGAACTACGCACCCCCCTGTCCACCATTCGGGTATGCCTCGAAAGTCTGGCTACCGAACCCGATATGTCTCTGGAATTGCGCCAAGTCATGCTCAATACAGCCTTGGCCGATGCCGAACGAATGCGGAAACTAGTTGAAGACTTCCTCACCCTCTCTCGGTTAGAAAGTGGTCGCGTGGAATGGAACCTAGAACCCCTCTCCCTCAATGAGTGTATTGAGTTAGCGCTCAGCCATATCCGCGCTCGTCATGCCGAGGATAACCGACCACAAATTATCACCCAAGTCCCCGATGACTTACCCTTAGTTCGAGCGGATGGGGAATGGCTCGTAGAAACCCTCGCCAAACTTTTAGACAATGCCTGCAAATTTACTAATCCTCAAGGGCAAATTACCATTAGCATTACTAGCCGTGACAGCTCCCTGCTGGAAGTAATCGTAGCCGATACAGGTCGCGGTATCGAACCCAACCGCTTAGAAGCTGTTTTCGATCGCTTCTATCAAGAAGAAGGTGCCCTGCGACGCAGCACAGGCGGCACTGGCCTGGGATTAGCAATTTGTCGCCAAATTGTCAAGGGCTGGGGCGGTAAAATTTGGGCAGACTCCGCAGGTAAAGACCAAGGTTCCCAGTTCCACTTCACCGTACCAATTATCCCCCCTGCCCCAGATCCCAAGCCATCAAAAGCTAAGACTAAGGGAAAACGAGCATCTAAGTGAGATGGGGTGAGGGGGTGAGGGTGTG
>DNXU01000339.1:0-1508 GCA_003505715.1 Cyanobacteria bacterium UBA8803
GATTTTTGTTTAAGTCCCGTTAGCACCAGAACGCATAGATGTGGCGCGTGTGGCACAGTATTAGATCGTGACCACAACGCGGCAAAAAACATCTTGGCAAAGGGATTTAAGCTGTTAGCTGAGTACTTAAACAGTACCGTAGGGCATACGGAATCTGGAGCCAAAAGCTCAAAAGCGCAGGGAGAAACTGACCTCTGGCTCAAGAACGGAGACGCTCTTGCTCTAAGTCGGCTCGACGAACTGCGAACCAAGAACTCTTGGGAATCCCCCGCTATATTCGGTACTCCGAATTAGCGGCGGGAGGATGTCAAAAAAAATAGTAATCACTCAAACTCAATTTGGCAGTAAGTATTGAGGATTCGGAGGCAGTTGGCGATCGCCTCTAAATGAGCAATTTCATAACCGTGGGTGTTTTGCGTCGGAAAACTCAAGCAAGCGGCACGGGGAACGTGGCCGAATTTCATGGCAATTGAAGCATCGCTGCCAAAGCTGGTAATTGCTGCCAGTTGCACGGGGATACCTTTAACAGCAGCGGCCTGTCGCAGTTCCCAGTTTAGTCCTTCATCGTAAAGGCCGTAGCCATCCTGGGACAGCAGTACGGGAGCTGCACTATCTTCAATCAGGTATTCTGACGATAAGGGACAGATTTCCAAGGCAATTAACGCATCTAGATATTGGTTCTGGGTAAAATACAGTGCCCCAATTGCCCCCACCTCTTCCTTAGCTGATGCCACGAGGTAGGTATCAACCACTGGAGTTTTGAGCTGTTCGGCTAGCATCAAGAGAATGGCTACCGATGCCTTATTATCCAGCGTATAGCTGGCAATATAATCCTTCAACCGCAGGGGTCGCTTGCGATGCTTGCCCACAACCATCCGAGTACCGGGTCGCACGCCTGCTGCTGCTAGTTCTGCTAGCGTACATTTCGTTTCCACCCAGGCATCTTCCCAGCGCACCGGGGCGTCTTCCTGCTGGGCTTTTTGGGGAGATTCGTGGGAAACGTGGCGCGACCCAAAACAAAGAATACCGCTAATCGTTTGCCGATCGCCCAACAAATCTACAACCCCCTCACCGTAGACCCAAGGGAAGGAACCACCAAGTTTGCGGATCTCCAACCGTCCCTGTCCCCCTACCGCTTTGACAATGCCACCAATTTCATCTTTATGAGCAGTAATGGCAATGGCTCGTTCAGAATTCTGGCCAGGAATTTTAGCAATAATGTTGCCTGCCCTATCCTGAAAAACTTCTACTCCCAGTGCAGTAAATCGATTCATCAACAGACGGTCAATCTCCCCTTCCACACCGCTGGGAGAATGGTGCAGCACAAGCTCTTCAATAGTGTCGAACAGGCGATCGCTATCTAACACGACTATACCCAACAGAAATATCTTACCTTTGCCAACAAAGCAAAAGCCTAGCACAAAGTTGCAGGTTGTCCTGATTAAGCTAAACCCAGCGAAACCGAATATTATCCAAGAATCTGATAACTTCTACTCACCCCCTCCCCC
>DNXU01000339.1:1556-6188 GCA_003505715.1 Cyanobacteria bacterium UBA8803
CCTCATCCCTCATCCCTCTCACTGTGCTAGCTTTTGCAAGCTGACGCTTGAGTAACGAACCTGTCCCTAAAGCCGCCAACGCTAACAACCCGAACTCCGCATCAGGTTCAGGAATCGACTTTTGATTATCCTCTAGTGTTTTAAAGGCTAATTCTCCAATTAGCTTATGGGCTGTCGTAGTGGGATGAATCCGATCCCAGAATAAAAACTGCTTTTGTAAGTTTCCAGTTTGGTCGATAACACACTCAGGGTCTGCTAAGCAAGGCGTGCTTGGCTTCGTAAAACCCAATTTTCCTGCTAGAGCCTCATCAAATAGAGAATTAACATCTACAGAGATTAGGTTGATCCCGGTCAAGGATTCGCTCAAANNAAACATCAAGAGTCTGGGCCAATTGCGTATTATGAGCCTCAGTCAAAGCGTTAAGTTGAAAAGAAAGGCCGGGAAATTGCTGATTGAGGCCGAGAACAAGAGGGTTATTCCCCAAGTCCGGCAAGTTAAGCACCATGATATTTCGAGCGCCGACATCGAACAGTGATGTTACCGCTGTTGATATATTCTGAATTGGCTTGGTAGGTGTTTGAAAAGGCGTAAACGTGCTTTGAGTAGGGAGGTAATCATTAGCACCAGCCCACAGAATGTAGAGAGCCTTTGCATCTGCCTGGGGAAGAGTATTTGGATCTTCCTTGGGAAGGGTTTGGATAAAAGTTTGGATTTGCTGTTCTAATCCTGGTAAAGGAGGGAAAGGAAAGCCTGGGATTTGAGATATGGTGTTATCTTGTCCCGTGGTAGCACCTCCGTAAGCAAAGTTAATGCCTTCTTGAGAGTTAGTACCCGGTGTAGTTACCAGAGTAGGATTTAATCCTAGACTATCTGCAAGTTCTTCTACCCAAATTGGGCCATTAGAAAAACGTCCTTCAGAGTAGGGGGCTGTGGGAATGTTCCCTGATGTGGTGTTGAATACATTGCCAGGATCGCTAAGGCTGTCACCAAAGGTATAGATTCCGGTAAAACTTGCAGCTGTTGCCTTGAGGGGCAACATGAAAGAGAAAACCACAAATCCTGTCGCAAGAATTTGTTTTCTCATGGTAGTTTTGACTCCTGGTTTATGGGGCAATTTCTTAGTCAGACGAACCAGGATTGAGACTGTTCCTTTTGGGTGATATCAACCCCTTTTCCTAGCTCTTGATTGTTTGTAGTAGGCACTTTAGTGCCTGGAAATACTATATTTCCAAGCACGAAGCTTTCCTACTAATAAACTCTTTATACAAGTCCGATAGTACCGGACAAGATATCACTTGATAATAACAGTTTTCAGCCTCCTGCCTTCTACCCTAGGGCATTTCTTAGTCAATTACCCGGTGTTGGTTCTGGGGAACTGTTTGAAGGCTTGAGGGACTGTGCCTCTTGGGCAGATACCCCCTCACCTTGAAAGCCAAAATACCAAAGCGCTGCCGCTGCCTCAGCACGAGTGACTGGCTTTTTGGGCTGGAATAGGGTCGTATAGCCAAAAACTCGTCGGATATTGGCCTGATCGCCGTTCTGGAAATCCCCTAACACAGCTTTTAGTGCCTTCGGGTCAATTTTGCCAGCATCTTGAAACCCCCAAGTTTGCTTCACTGCATCAACGGCAGCCGAGGGTAATGCCTGACGAGTATCTAGAGGCACCTTCCACAGAATTAAGTTTTCCCGCGTTAACGGCGCATCTGGGCGAAATTGCACGGCTGTAGCATCACCTGTTAGAGGACTGGGAATTAGTCCCGCCTCCGCTAATGCCTGAATGCTGGGAAAATCGGGATCGGTTTTGGGGACATCTTGAAAGGTCGGTTGGTCTGTTGCTGAGGCCAAACGAATTTGTTTCCCCGGATTATTAGCATACAGCCTATTATTGGCAGCAACTAGCCAGCGAGCATACTCGCGACGTGTAATAGTTTTATTCGGTTCAAACTGGGTGCCACTAGTATCAGGGTTGTTTTTATCAGCCGATGGGTTAACGGTTAATACACCTAAAGCGACCACATCTTCCACATACTGACGCAACCCTTGGGGTGTTCGATCGAGATCGGCAAATGCTTGGGATGCCGTAGGCAATGTTCCAGTGGACTGAGTAGCAGGTTCTGAAGTTGCCTCCCCTGGCGCTTGCGGGTTAGAGGGCTTCACTGCGGCGCGATCGCTTTTGCGGATATACTGAATTTCAAATGTGGTATCGCTGCGGTCAGTTCCTGTGCCTGAGGGTGTGGAGGTGGGGGTTGCTTCAGGACTACTGGTAGCAGCGCTAGGGGAAATGGAAACGGTGAGTTGCAAGTCATTTTGACGCGCTACAAATGTCCCCCCTACTTCGTCATTAGGATTAGGTTGAGCCACCACCTGCCAGTTGCCCGACTCAAATGTCTTTTTGTAAAAGCTTTGGATAAAGTTACTGGGGTCGGAGGATGACCAAGTAGTCCGTTGACCTTGAGCATCTGGTACGGTTAGGGGTTCGGCGTTCTGTAACTGAGCTTCTGGATAAAGGGGAATCTCACTGGGAAAATCCTCTGGTAGTTGCGCTGATGTTTGGTTTTGAGGAGTACTCTGTTGCGAGTTACCTGTAAGGGTTGGGTTATCCTTCAGCTGGGGATCTACAGCCAAGGAGCGCTCCAGTGCTTTGCCTGTCGTACTGTTGGCGCAGGAGGTCAACCAGCTGAGCAGGGCAGCGGCAAAGCCGATAAATACAATAGGACGTTTATATAGCAGCACGGTTAACTGGAAAATCAGCCTCACTTCTCACGCTAGCGCAAAATTTAAGATTCATAGATTCTGGTCAAGGGCGATCGCCTATAGCCAGTCAAAATACATCAGGGCGAGTCGAGGGATTTTGTCATTTACAGTAATAATATTAAAACAGCGACTCGCCCCTACATTACAACAAGTTCTTGCCAAGACTAGAAAGCTCTTCCTCTAGCTGGGCAAATGCAATTTCCTGCTGGCCCGAAACCCCTAAACGGCGAAGATTCACCGTACGGTTAGCTGCCTCGCGTTCACCAACAATTGCAATGAGTGGCACCTTCCGTTCCGAGAGTTCCCGAATCTTCTTAGAAATCGTGGCATCGTCGGCATGGAGTTCCACCCTAATTCCCATCCGCTTGAGCCTTTTAAACATGGCTTCCGCCTCATCTGCCGACTTTTCAGAAATCGTGGCCACAGCAACCTGAACGGGAGCTAACCAGAGAGGTAATGCTCCCTGATTCTCTAGCAAAATACCAATCCAGCGTTCAATGGAACCTAAAACAGCCTGATGTAGCATTACTGGTTGCTCTAGCTTACCCTCTTGATTGACGAAAGATAGCTCAAAAATTTGAGGGAAATTAAAATCAACCTGAATCGTACCGCACTGCCAATAGCGTCCGAGACGATCTGCCAAACTCACTTCAATTTTGGGACTGTAGAAAGAGCCTTCACCATGGGAAAGTTCATAGGCGTATCCCAATTCCTGACACGCATTAATTAAAACAGCTTCTGCTCTATCCCATAACTCGTCAGAACCCATCCGTTGCTCAGGTCTGAGGGCAATTCGGATGATAAACTTCTCGTAACCAAAGGCCGCATACAGCTCTTTAACCATATTGAGAAAGTTGCCAATCTCATTGAGCAAGTCAGCTTCCCGGCAAAAGATATGGGCATCATCTTGGACGAACTGCCGCAAACGCATACACCCCGAAAGCGTACCTGATGGTTCGTTGCGATGCACAATTCCGAACTCCATTAACCGCATTGGAATTTCCCGGTAACTACGCTTGTGGGCCTTGTAAATGGCGATGTGAGCGGGACAGGACATTGGCTTCAAGGCATAGTTGAGGTTAACAACTTCCTCCTCAGCGCTTTCGACTTCCCCACCATCAACCGAGTTATCCTGTTGCCAACTGCCGACTACAAACATATTGTTACCGAACTTGCCCCAGTGCCCCGACTTCTCCCACAATGAACGGCTTAAGGCTAAAGGCGATCGCACTTCCTCAAAGCCATGAGACTGATAAACTTGTCGCATACACTCTTCAATCGTCCGGAATACCCTCAAACCCATGGGGTGCCAGAACACCATACCGGGGCTGTGTTCTTCAAAATGAAATAGATCCATTGCTTTGGCGATCGCTCGATGGTCGTACATTTTTGTTCTCCTGTTGATATCGACTAAAAACCCCCTCCAAAGATTGCCTGGAGGGGGAAAGATTGACTATTGCTTGCCATGACGAATTACATCACGTCCCTCCAGGTGCGTGCGCGGTGGTAGTGGTAGTGGTAGTCGTCATTAAGCCAAGGAAAGGAATCATCTGTCTTCTTGTTCTAGTGGGGTTTTTGCTTTTAGTGAAAGGGTTGGCAAACTATTAAAAACCCCTCCGCAGCGTTGCTGGGAGGGGTGAGCCAATGCGGGTTTCTTGCAGCAAGCCAGCTTGTTCTCACAACCCTCCTGGGCTGGTAGTTTGGAAAGTTCGGGTGGTTTCGATCGAACAGAGCTGGAGTGCCATTGGTTGTTACAAATACTTACTTAGCCAAAGTGGCGAACGGTATAACACTATTTAAGCAACTCTATCCAGTTTGTCAAGTGCCTATAGAGTAGAGGCGATCGCATTTTTTAGAGACGCTTATGCTACTCAGGC
>DNXU01000197.1:0-2659 GCA_003505715.1 Cyanobacteria bacterium UBA8803
GGGTGTTGGGTGTTAGGTGTTAGTTGTTGGTTATTTTTATAATCGGGTTTGTACTCATGGAGCCTGCTTTGGAAAATTTAGAGCAATGGTTGAACCTGAACGAGGATGAACAAAATGCAGTAGTTAGGGATTTGGAGGAGTGGCTTGGGGATGAGTACGCTCACCGATACACCTTAAGCTACGCTAATCAGCCCTCCTTTCGCGTTCCTACCTTTGAACATCTGCCAACGGGGTTAGAGTTGAACCTGATTGGGGGTGGTGAGTTTAATATGGGTTTGTCTGTTCCAGAAGAAAAGGCGTTTCGCAGTCTGATTGAGCAGGAAGGGCTAGATAAAGAATATTTTTTCGGTTTTATCGATATGATGCGACCCGTACATTCCGTTCGGGTGCAGCCTTTCCTCATGTCTCGATTGCCAATGCTCAATTCTTTTGCCCGCGAGCATCTGGAACTAGATCTTGATGAGTATATCTCAGACTACGAAGTTGATGTTGATTATGAAGAGCAGCT
This sequence comes from Cyanobacteria bacterium UBA8803, assembly GCA_003505715.1. GTDB lineage: Bacteria > Cyanobacteriota > Cyanobacteriia > Cyanobacteriales > Coleofasciculaceae > UBA8803. The sequence goes on from DNXU01000197.1 coordinate 509, forward strand.
TTTACCTGCTACCCTGAGCAGGGAGCAAATGAACCAGCTCATGGCAAAATTCGGATTTAGTTTGCCCTCGGAAGCCCAGTGGGAGTATGCTTATCGGGGTAGAACCTCTACATTATTCTACTGGGGCGATCGCCTGATAGATGAGGATAAAATAGCTCTGGCTGAGTTTAGCGATCCCCAAAAGTGTAGACAAGCAGCAAATCCTTTTGGTTTGGTGGGCATGGCTGTAGGGGAATGGTGTGCTGACTCCTATCGCCCAGATTACAGTAATGCTTCAGGAAACGATCGGCCAGTAGCAGGCGAACCCCCCTATGTGGTACGAGGTGGTGCTGCCATGTTATCCCCCTGGCAAGGTTGTGGTGAGTGGGTAACTTGTGTCTCGGCAGTGAGGCAAGCGGCAGAAGCGGAGGACGTACAAGCGGGTCGTTTTGTTAAAGTACTTGAATAAGCCATGCTTCAAAAAAGGTTATTGATTGATGCGCTGGATTCTGACTTTAATTTGTTTGCTACTCGTCTTGAGCACAACTAAGCCAGTAATGGCGCAGGAGTTACAGGTTACTGGTTTGACTGAGGTTCAAAAGGAACAGGTGAACGAGCTAAGGCAGAAAGCCTTTGCGGCTACAGAATTAGGTGACTTTCCCACCGCTGAGGGTTACTGGACTCAGCTAATTGAGCTGTGGCCTGATAATCCTGTAGGGTGGAGCAATCGGGGTAATTCTAGAGTTAGTCAGAATAAGTTGGACGAAGCGATCGCAGATTTCAACAAATCTATTGAATTGGCTCTAGATGAAGCCGATCCTTATCTGAATCGCGGCACAGCTTATGAAGGACAAGGACGTTGGGAAGATGCGATCGCAGACTATCAGCGAGTTTTGGCAATCAACCCCAATGATGCCATGGCTTACAACAATCTAGGGAATGCCAAAGCCGGACAGGGCAAATGGGATGAGGCGATCGCTTCTTACCAAAAGGCAGTAGAATTAGCTCCTAACTTTGCCTTTGCCCGTGCCAATTATGCCCTTGCTCTCTATCAAATTGGTAAGACAGAACAAGCCCTACGGGAAATGCGGAATATAATTCGCAAATATCCCCAATTTCCTGATGTGCGGGCCGCACTGACGGCGGCACTTTGGGTAGAAGGCAAACAGGGAGAAGCCGAGAGTCATTGGGTAGCTGCTGTCGGTTTGGATCGGAGGTATAAAGACCTCAACTGGGTGAAAGATGTCCGTCGCTGGCCACCAGTTATGGTCGCAGCTTTGGAAAAATTTTTAACCTTAAAATAGCCTCTTCAATTGTTACATGGTAATTGGTAATGGGTGATTGGTAATCGGATTTAAATTGCTGACTAATTACCTATTACCCCTTGCCAGCTATTATATTTATACGCCTGTACCACAACCCTAGGCTAAAATTGTACTCTAAAAATCGCTGACTTGCAGTTTACAAATTGCTTTCATAACTTGGAGTAAAACTCTAGCACGTTCCGGTTCAAACAGGTTCAAATCTGGCATGATTTGATATGTTGGGGGTATACCTTGGCGAAGATATACAAACTGATAGCGCAATCCGTTCGTCACCAGCCCCCAAACTGATTCTTGATACGCTAAACTTTTAAACGCATAGTTGAGTAAGTGTGGCAAACCTGCTGACAGATCGACTGAGCTATTTATAGATTCAATTACTAACAACCAAAAGGGATTACTGCCATTTGAAGCAGTCTGATTAATTGATAAAATATCAAAACGTCCTGTCGCAAATGTCTCCTCATCTTCGATATTAACTCGCTCAATTCCTTCTTCCAAATTCATGGCGAGAGGAAGTCGGTATAATCCCGCCAATCGCATTAAAGGAAAAGTCGTTAAAGCCTTGACCAGTCCCTCAGAAACTTTGCCTGCAATCAAGTAGTTATCAAAGTCATCGGCAATTTGAATAAGTTCCTGCTGTTCAAACTCTGTCAGCGGTTCTAAAGATAAAAATAAACGGAAAGATCCCATGGGTCGCTTCTGGAGGCCCAAAAGGAGATGAACCTCTCTCAGGGTTAAGTTTTCTGTGTTTAGAGTTGTCATGGTAGTTATTATAATTAGTCGCTCATGAACAGCCTACACCAGCACTCAGGAAAACCTCTCTCCCCTCTCCCCTCATCCCTCATCC
>DNXU01000197.1:2713-5363 GCA_003505715.1 Cyanobacteria bacterium UBA8803
CTTCCTCCCTCTCCCTATTTTCAAGGTCAACTTTTTTTGTCAATCTGGGTAATTACAACAGTCAAAAGCCAGCAACGTCATGGCAGCTGGCTTTGTATCCTGATTATTGATTTTCATCCACTTGCTTTTTTAACTCCTCTAGTAGCCCTTCTAACTCCTCAATTTCAGCTTCTGCTTCTGCCTTCCGATTTTGGGCTGATTGAATCAGTCGGCGAATTATTCCCCCAGTAATTCTGCCTGGGCAACTAGAGGGGCATTTTCTTGACTTCTGGCAAACTGTTCTACTAATTCGCTACGGCTGGTATTTAACTCCCTCGCTAACTTGTCCAATTTCTCTACGCTGCTTGGCGTCAGCATCATGCTAATCCGAATCTTGTATTCTCCGTGTCTTGTCTCTCGGTTCCTCATATTTGGGATTTCTTATCTAATATACTCAACCTACATTAATCACTTGCAATGTATATATATATTTGATAGATTTTAACAGTAAACCTATATAGGTGAATCTAGGCGATCGCTGTGTCCGTGTATTAAGCGATCGCTTTTCCTAGTGCAGCGCCACAGAAATAACCCATGCCTTATGCCTCCTGCCTTCTGCCTGTCAACATCGTTCGATGGTAAGATTGAGGGTTGGATGCGGCTATAGATAAAATCAGTTTTTGGAGAAGAACACAAGTGCTGACCCTTGGCGTCAATATTGACCACATTGCCACGATCCGGCAGGCGCGGCGCACCGTGGAACCTGACCCAGTTGCGGCAGCTGTGTTAGCCGAATTGGCTGGTGCTGACGGCATTACGGCTCATTTGAGGGAAGATCGGCGTCACATCCAAGACAGGGATATCCAGCTGTTACGACAGACGGTGCGCACTCACTTAAATATGGAGATGGCAGCCACCGAGGAAATGGTAGCGATCGCTATTGATGTAAAACCCGACTACGTTACCCTAGTTCCTGAAAAACGGGAAGAAGTGACAACAGAAGGGGGCCTTGATGTGGCTCTTCAAAAGCAGCGCCTCCAAGAAATAGTGGCCAAGTTGCAAGATACTGGCATCCCCGTTAGCCTATTTATTGATGCCGATCCTGCCCAAATCGACGCGGCTGCCCAAATCAAAGCCAAATTTATCGAACTGCACACGGGACGCTATGCCGAAGCCAAAGACGAATCTAGCCGCCATCAAGAACTTGACTTATTAGCCAAGGGATGCCAACAAGCGATCGCGGCTGGCTTGCGGGTTAACGCCGGTCACGGACTCACCTACTGGAATGTTTACCCCGTTGCCTGCCTCGAAGGGATGGAAGAACTCAACATCGGCCACAGCATCATCTCCAGAGCCTCTCTAATTGGCATAGAACGAGCAGTTAGAGATATGAAACAAGCCATGCAGGGGAAATTATAAATTCAAATTTCCCAATTCTCCCTGGGTTTCCTCCATACCCTTGGCACCCCAAATCCCACAACAACCCACGCACCACCAGTAAATAATCGCTAAAATTTATGCAAACTTACTACTACGTTTTGGCCAGCCAACACTTTTTATTGGAAGAAGAACCCTTAGATGAAGTTCTCAGAGAACGAACCAGAGACTACCATGAAAAGGAAAAAGAGATTGACTTCTGGTTAGTCAAACAACCCGCCTTCTTAGAAGCACCAGAAATGGCTAAAGTCAAACAAGAATGCCCTCAAAGTACAGCAGCAATCATTTCTACTAATCCTCAGTTCATCACCTGGTTGAAGCTCCGGTTAGAATTTGTCAAAACTGGGGAATTCCAAGCACCATCAGCCACCATTCCCAATCCGATCGCCTCTTTGGCATCAATCGCTTAGGTTCGTTATCGATAATGATAATCACTGCCGAGTGGAAGGGAGAGCGAGGTACACCTCGCCCTCCCTCTTTTTTCGCTGACAAGGATGACAAGTACACCAGGAAATAATAGGTGTTTATTGCGTAAAAGTTGGCGTAATAACGCATATTTAGGATAGATTTTTCCAAGCCAATCCAAACTTAATAAGCTGGAGAAGCCAAATAAGAAATAGCAATTCCCAGTACCACTCCGACAATAACTTGGAAGGGTGTATGTCCGAGCAGTTCTTTGAGGCGCTCTTCGTTGAACTGTTTACCCTCTTGAAATAACTCATCAATAATCTGATTGAGAATGCGAGCTTGCTTGCCTGCTGCCTGACGCACCCCAGCAGCATCGTACATAACAATCACCGCAAAAACTACCGCGATCGCAAATTCTGGAGAATCCCATCCTACCGTTTGCCCCACCCCAGTTGCCAGAGCAGCGACCAGTGCCGAGTGAGCGCTAGGCATACCACCAGTATTTACGAGCGTGCGGATATTGAATTTGCGATCTTTGGTTAACTCAACCAGCAACTTAAGCAATTGAGCAACAAAACAAGCAATGAGCGCAACCAGCAGCACCTGGTTGTTTAGGATATTACCAAAGTCCTGCATTGTGTTTAACTTGAAATGGGTCATAGATTATTGGTAATTGGTTGTTTGTTATTGGTTGTTTGTTGTTGGTTGTTTGTTGTTGGTTGTTTGTTGTTGGTAATTGGTAATTGGTAATTGGTAATTGGTAATTGGTAATTGGTAATTGGTAATTGGTAATTGGTTGTTGGCTTTCCCACAAACAACCAACAAC
>DNXU01000465.1:0-552 GCA_003505715.1 Cyanobacteria bacterium UBA8803
ATTTATTTTTTAGCTATATGGTTATCCAAAGCGTTTCCAGAGTGCCTCACTGCGAAAATCCTTGGCTGTGAGCTTTTGTGTAAAACTGGATATAAATAATCCCCGCTAGCGTAGTTCTAGCGGGGGTTTAGTATAAGAAATTCTGTATACACTTTCTACTATACTTCTATTGGAGGATGTATCAGGAAAAATTTTATGAATTTTTTTATTCCTCCTCACCCAGAAGCTGAGAAACTTTATAAAATCACACATTAAGCCTCTTGACTCCCAAAGTTCCACCTTCCTGCATTTGAGAACGCTGCCTACTTGGGGAATATCCCAGAAAACCAAAATATCTCTCTAAATAGAGAGGGAGATCACCAATTTATTCTTATAAACTTAATGATAGTTAACAAAGGGTCAGCCAAATATAAAGACCCTAATTATAAAAACCCAATCATGCACTTAGACCGTTCTGGTTCAAATATGAGCCAGAGCGGTTTAATTTTGTAGGGGCAGGTTTTCAAGGAAATGTTATTGGTGGGATGCCCTCTGCCATGGCTCAACCCACCC
>DNXU01000465.1:562-2810 GCA_003505715.1 Cyanobacteria bacterium UBA8803
TAGGACTTACGCAAACGCCCCCCTAACCCCCCAAATCTGGGGGGAACAAGAAATTTCTCTCCCAGCTCCCTCACTCCCCCAGCTTCCCAAATTTCTCTATCAACAATAAATCCGCCCTGCCAGGATTGGGGGGTTGGGAGGCACAATGTGTAAGTCTTAATTAGTAATGGTTCCCAACTTTACGATGGTGTACGGCAGTTAAGGCATCAGGCTTAGACACCCGGCCTACAGAAATCGTGCTGTAAATCGTCCAGTGGTCGCCACAATCCATACGGCTTTTTACTTCACATTCCATATAGGCCAGGGCATCTGCCAGAATGGGAGAGCCATTAGTCGCTGGGTAGGTCTTGATATCCGCAAAACGATCAGCACCGGGAGGGAATCGTTTGAGAAAGTGCTTCATCAGTTTCTGGTAATTGCCTTCTTCGAGAACGTTGAGGACAAAGCGATCGCCAACGTGCAGTAATGACTCAATCGCCCGGTCTTTAGCCACGGCAACAGATATACCCAAGGGTTTGAAGCTAGCTTGCGCTACCCAAGAGGCAAACATGGCAGTGCTGATATTGCCTTGGCTAGTGGTGAGAACGTACAGTCCACTGCTAAGTCTACCTAAGGCTTTTTCCAGATCTGAATCTAAGGCTTTGATTTGCTTGATCGAGCGATCGCGAGATAACCAATGCCCCAACTCTGTCCCGACTTCTTCACATAAGTGATAGGTGGTATCTGTGGGTGTTTCCTTAACTAATAGGGGTGGGAAGGCGGGGTGCAGTCCTAAATCCCTAAATTTGTTGATTAGTAGATAGGCGGACTCACTATCCTGGGCCCCAGATTCAAATACACCAAAGGACTGTTTAGGATTGGTTGCCCCTAGGATTGTGCCAATTACCGTCTGCACCGTAGGGGTGATTTCTGCTGTAGTGGGTGGAGTACCTATGACAATGCCAGAGGCAATACTCACCAGTTCTCTCACTTCTTGAAGATCAGCCGATCGCAAATCCATCATTTCGACCGCTACACCTGTTTTAATAATGCCGTGGGCGATGGCTTGGGAGAGGCGATCGCTATACCCATAATCCGACAGGTAAAATACAGCAGTAGTGGTTTCTGCTTTCGCCTGCTCCTCACTCCACTGGCGATAGCGGCCAGTTAGTTCGGTGAGGTGATGCTGTAGTAACGGCCCGTGACCCGTGGCAATTGTGATGAGTCCCGGCAACTGGCTCATCCGCTTCATTGCCGACAGCACCGAACGAGCGTTTGGCCCCATTAAGCAGTCATAGTAATACTTGAAATCCTCTTCAATGAGTTCTAAATCTTCATCGAAGGTATGATCGTCGCAATAGTGCATACCAAAAGCATCACAGGTATAGAGAATCTGTGTTTTGGCATCGTAAGTGAAGATGGTATCCGGCCAGTGCAAATTGGGGGCGATCAGGAATTCGAGGACATGTCCGTTCCCCAAATCTAAGCGATCGCCACCTTTGACAATCTTTTGCTTAAACGGCTGATGTACCCAATTTTCGAGAAACTGGATGGCTACCTTTGACCCGACAACTGTAACTTCAGGGGCTAGGGTTAAAATATCTTTCACTAACCCGCTGTGGTCGGGTTCTGTATGACTGACAATCAGATAATCAAGTTTGCTAGGGTCAATCAATCCTGCTAGGGTATCCAGGTACAGTTGGCGAAACTTTTCATGGGAGGTATCCACTAGCGCAGTTTGTTCGCCCTCAATTAGGAAAGAGTTGTAGGTAGTGCCATTTTGTAGCCCGAATTCAATGTCGAAGCGGTCTCGATCCCAGTCCAGGCAACGGATTGCTTTGGTTTCATTGGCAATTTCTATAGTTTGTATTGTCAACCGACGTTGAATTCTCTCACTCACTGCTACCATCGGTCGCCTCCTTTTATGCCACTCAATTGAATTACTACTCGATTTACTTAAATTATGTTTACATATAGTTTCAAAACTTTGTTTTTGAAAAACTTATGAATGGATTTAGAATTTCCAGAGGCAGAGGGCAGGCTTCAACGGTGAGATCAGTCGAACGCAGGCAGGAGGCAGGAGGTAAAAGGGAAGAAAGCTTGTAAAGTAAACAAAAGCTCCAGAGGGGGAACTCTAGAGCTGAATCAGGGTGCATCTACCATTTCTTTATTCTTCACCTCAAGGAATCGATCCGGAAAATTGGGGAAAATAACAAAAGCTCTAGAGGGAAAACTCTAGAGCTAAACCAGGGTGCATCTACCATTTCTT
>DNXU01000465.1:3105-4070 GCA_003505715.1 Cyanobacteria bacterium UBA8803
CCTCAAGGAATCGATCCGGAAAAATCTTAGTGAAGTTACTATTTTGTATGTCTGATTCCGCTCACTCTATCCAGATTAAAACCCCGCATTTTTCCTTAGTACCCGCTGTTTACATCATTGGCGCAGGTCCGGGAGATCCCGATTTATTGACCGTTAAGGCTGTCAAAATTCTCCAAAAAGCGGATGTGATTGTATTTGCTGACTCCTTAGTACCACCGCAAATTTTGCAGGAGACGCGACCCGATGCGGAAATTGTGCGCAGTGGGAATAAAACTCTGGAAGAGATTTTACCGCTGATGATAGAACGAGTGCGATCGCAAAAATCAGTAGTTCGCCTTCATTCTGGGGATGTGAGTCTCTACAGCGCCATCCACGAACAAATCCAAGTTCTGGCAGAAGCCGAGATTCCTTTTGAGGTGATTCCGGGAATCAGTGCTTACCAGGCAGCAGCTGCCAAACTAGGTGTTGAGCTAACAGTGCCAGGTTTAGTACAAACCATTATCCTCACCCGCATCAGTGGTCGTGCTTCCGCTGTGCCTGAGTCTGAAGAACTGGCATCTCTAGCGGCTCATCAAGCTAGTCTGTGCCTATACCTCAGCGCTCGTCATATCGAAGAGGCTCAAGCCAAACTGCTCACTCATTACCCGGCAGACACACCCGTAGCCGTTTGCTTCCGGATTGGTTGGCCGGATGAGAAAATCTGGCTAGTTCCTTTGGTAAAAATGGCCACTCTCACCCAACAGGAAAATCTGATTCGCATGACACTATATATAGTTAGTCCAGCACTGGGGGCAGGTTTGGCTTTACCAGAGGCATTTTCTAACAGTAGTAAGGATGTTAGTCACAAGCTGGCCCGTTCCCGTCTCTACCATCCCGAACATTCTCACCTGTTCCGGCGCTGATCTAAAGTCCTGTCTGAGCGGGTTTTGGGCAAAAGTTATGGGTAATATCATGTCCGGTGAAAC
>DNXU01000465.1:4422-4638 GCA_003505715.1 Cyanobacteria bacterium UBA8803
GCAAGCCTGAGTAGTTTATTACCCGAAAACCAATGCTGTTGTAGATATCCCTCGCGCTATAGCTGTAGTAGCGAAACCCACAACGGCAGTAACCGGGGTTGTTAAACCACGAACCGCCACGCATCAGCTTAAAAGTATGATCATTCCCACCCCGTCCATCTGACGGCGTACCTTGGTAATTATTATGCCAAGTATCTGCACACCATTCCCAGACAT
>DNXU01000468.1:0-5518 GCA_003505715.1 Cyanobacteria bacterium UBA8803
ACCCCCTCACCCCCTCATCCCCTCACTCCCTCATCCCCTCACTCCCTCATCTCTCCTATACAGTTAGCTGCACCATTGTAGTCACTGCCACCATCTCTGCATCTTTTTGCAATCTCTCAAACTTCCAGCCTAACTTGGCTAGATAATCTTGTTTCATAGTTATCAGCCCTAACCCAGAACTTTTACCGCTCTCGTCTAAAGCACTTTTTTCTAATTGCTGAATATATAACTCCGCTGGATCTGAGTTAATTAGCTCTTGAATAAAGGATTGAAACTTATCGGAGGCTTGGCAACATATACTGTTAGTTACAAAAAGTACCACTGTAAAGTTTGTCTCTTCAAGTAAATGCAGCCCAAATCTGATGGGATAGTTTGAGGTTTCGTCGTTAAATTTCATCGCATTCTCTAGCAACTCATTAGCAATGTAACTAACAGCACTTTTAATTTCTACTTGCCGTTCCTGAGTGCTAGGATCGTCCTCACTAATAGGAAAAAACGTCGTTAGGTAATCGGCCACAAAATCAGCTGACAAACCATTATTACGCCAACGATGCTTGATGGGCACCGAACTCGGCGAGAACCCAAGAATTAAAAATTCTTGATCCGAAGGTAGGTTTTCTCTAAATTCACCGAATATTTGAGTCATGACAATTCACAATTCACGCCTTCACGCCTGCAAAAGATTAAGTTACCCTGTGTTTCATCTTATTCACGGAACTGAACTGCAACCGGGAAATTTTCAATCCACCCTTAATTTAAAAAATTTTCCGGTATTCCCTTCTAGCCGAATCTCGTGATTGGCGAAAGGAAAATGCCTGATTTTTGTTGTTAATTTAGATCCCGTTGCTGGAGGGACTTATCCTATAGCCTCAATTGTATCTGAAAGCTTGTATCCAGCTCTGTTAATGAATGCATCCCAAGGGGTGCAATAAGCCTGCTCTAGACAGGTTTTGTTTATATAGTCCCAGACTAGCAACGTTATGATGCTCCCTCTGGCGATCGCAGGAAGTGCCAGAGAATCCCTATTTTTGTTTCATGACCAGCAACATGATATCATCAAACGCTTTTTGAGAGCCAATAAGTTGCGGCACTGCCAGTATTGGTATAATTAGCCTGTTGACCAATTACCAATTACCAATTACCAATTACCATCTATTAAATTTACTTATCAACCTAGCTCCGGGAGATCCCACTTCCTGACATCGCTCCTTGCTAGTTCAGGACTTACGCAACTACCCTTCGGCTATGCTCAAGGTAAACTCCATATATATTGGTCATGGTGCGTGAGTTACCCCATAACACACCCCACTAATAGGGGCTGTGCGTAAGTCCTATAGTTTAAACTCAGGGTTATGGCAATGGGTAGCGATCTGGGAAAACTATCCAGTTTTTAAATTAGGGTGTTTTCTTAGCATGAGGAATTTTCAGCAATGGTTACTTCCACTCCGGTAATTTTGAATTTAAAGAATGTAGACTTAAGCGACGAGCAATTTTATCAACTCTGCCAAGTAAATCAAAATTGGCAACTCGAACGAACTGCTAAAGGAGAATTAGTAATTATGCCTCCCGTCGGTGGAGTCAGTGGAAATCGAGAAGCCGATTTAAACGGCCCACTTTGGTTATGGAATCGTCAAACTCAACTGGGAAGAGTCTTTAGTTCTTCTGTATTTCGCTTACCCAATGGTGGAGACCGTTCTCCCGATGTCGCTTGGGTCACCAACGAATGCTGGGAATCATTAACACTAGAAGAACAAGAAAAATTTCCTCCCTTATGCCCTGATTTTGTCATAGAATTGCGTTCTCGCACCGACTCCCTAACCCAATTACAAGAAAAAATGCAGGAATATCTCAACAGTGGTTTACGATTATAGCCTTTCTCGTGGTCGTGAGGTACAAATTGAAAGCTGAAAGGTTTAAATCAAAGACTCTGGTGTACCTCACGATAGTGGGAACCGCTATAGGTTGGTTAATTAATCCTCAAGGACAACAAGTAGAAATTTATCGTTTAAATCAGATCGCTGAAATTGTACATTTACCTGCAAGCTTATCAGGAGAAGATGAGCATCAGGTAAGCGATCGCTCGATTCCGGTTGCCAGTGGCTTTCTCCGACAGAAACACGGGTACGTTGATATCATGCTCCCGTCCCGTGTAACGATGGAACATATCCAGCATCCGTTTTAGGCGTTCAGTTGCTCCATTGCCCTAAGCTTAGGCCATAATCTGCTGCGCTACCTTTCTAAATTCTTGGGTCACCGGATGATCCGGGTGCCTGACACAGAAAACACCTTCGCTAGCTAGCTCCACCAGATCTTCCGATAAGGGAAACACACCTGCTACGGGTAGTTGGTAAGTTTCTTCTACTTTTTGACGCAGGGCATCAAAATTTAGTTTGCTCAATGCCTTATTCACCGCCAGTAGGATCTTGCGCACTTTCAACTGTTTCGCCACATCAACAGTTACCGCCGTGCCTTGGTAGTCTTGTTTATCGGGGCGCAAAATCAAAATCAAGATATGGGAGATGGCAATAGAAAGGAAAGTCTCTTTTGACAACCCTGGGTGGGTATCGATGAAGAGGTAGTCGAGTTGCAGACCCTTAACCAACTTACGAAACCCATCATGGAGCAAGCTAACATCATAACCGTCCTTGAGGATGCGAGCGATGTCGTCAGCTTTGACGCTAGAGGGAACCATAAAAATCTTGCCCTCGCCTGTTAAGCCGATATTAGCACTGACCTCATAGGCAGCATCTTCAATCCGGCTTTCCCCCCAGAGAAAGTTATTAAGGGTCTTGCCCATGTTTTCTGGCTGTAGACCGAAAAGATTGTGAATTCCGGGGGAAGGAATGTCGGTGTCAACCACACCGACTCGATTCCCTTGCAGGGCAACTGTTGTTGCCAGGTTGGCTGTAAAGTTAGATTTCCCAGTTCCACCTCGGTAGGAGTGAATTGAAACGACTTTAGGCATTGCTATGTAAGTTCACGAGTTAAGAGAGCCGCATCGCGTTTGTGACCCTGATTTAAAAATACGAGGCTACTACGCTTCCGTACTATTATGGTTTAATCAATCAAATGCTGACTCTGTTCAATCGCCCTCAATTTCACCTCCTTAAACACTACATTATCTACATTGCAACAAGACTTATCTCTAGGATTTTTGTGACTAGAAGCCGCGAACCTTTTGCTAGCCTACTACTCTACCATGCCTTCAAATGGTCGGTAGTCAGTCCCGTACTTCATGTTTACCTGCAAGGTCGAATTTACGGTGCCGAACAGGTGCCGAGGCAAGGCCCTTTGATCGTAGCCAGCAACCATGCCAGTGACTTTGATCCCCCAATTGTGTCCAATTGCCTACAGCGCCCAGTGGCGTTCATGGCTAAAGAGGAATTATTTCGTATCCCCATTTTAAAACAAGCCATTAAGCTGTATGGGGCTTACCCAGTGAAGCGAGGGGCGGCAGATCGCAGTGCCATTCGTGCTGCACTTGATTGTCTGTCCGAGGGATGGGCTGTCGGGGTGTTTTTAGAAGGCACGCGCACTATCGACGCTCGAATTAACAACCCAAAGTTGGGGGCAGCCTTAATTGCTGCTAAAGCCCAAGTGCCACTGCTTCCTGTGAGTTTGTGGGGCACTCAGGCTATTTTCCAAAAAGGATCGCCCATCCCACAACCCGTCCCTGTAACGGTGCGGATCGGGAAGCTTATCGATCCCCCTACCTCAACCACACGAGAAGTTTTAGAGGCCGTGACCCAAAAGTGTACGGCAGCGATTCATGCTCTTCATGATATGGGAAGGTAGAATATTTAGAACTTAAATTAAATTTTGGCGACCAATGCAGGACTTTAGAGCCGAATTAGCAGAAAATCTTGATGAAGCCCAGTGGGATTGGTTAAAACCCCACCTCCAGCGCGATCGCCTTTTAGTTGTTCATCAAGAGTTAGATTTGCTGGATGTAGGAGTAGCGATCGCAGGCGATGACACCCTATCAGTACAGCATTGGATTACTAACCAACAACTGCACAAACCTTTCCCAGAGCAACTCACAGATTGGAACAACGACCAAACCAAACGCTTCCACGCTCTAATCGTACAACCCTACATTTTAGTGCAAGAATTAGCTACTTAAGAATGAATGGGTAATGGCTAATGGTTAATAGGTAATGGGTAAGAATATAACCAATAAAATAATCACCGCTTGCCAACGAACAACGAACAACAAACAACAAACAACAAACAACAAACAACGAACAACGAACAATTATTTTTTCAAAACGCTTGATGTCTGACCAAGGGTAGCACCTGTATGGCCAGTCGTTACCCAAAGTATGGCTCTTGCACCATCGCGCAGGCATTTTTCAATCGGTTCAGGTTCGCGTCCTGAAAGAACAGGTACGGGTTTGAGCATAATTCCCCTACTGCCAAACACAATTTCACCTATCGTTCGAGCGCGGCGCATGTGGTCGTCAGAGGTAATCAAATAGACGCTATCAATCCCCTCAGCTTGCAATTTATCTACTAAAGTGGTGAAGTTGGTCACTGTATCTGTTGCCTGACGGTCGATATGTAAGCGATTTCGGGGAATCCCAGCTTTAGCAAAAACTTTTTTAGTATACCATTCCGGGCTACCCGAAGAGACCCAGATATGGAGTTGTGGGTGCTGCTGAGCAAACTTAGCAGCAAACAGTTCGCGTTCTTCTTCCCCTCCTAAAACTAAAATAGCTTCCGGTTGTACAAAATAGCTTTTAACTTGCTTGTAGCCACAGATCAGCGCAACCGCCAACAGCGGTAACACCCAGGAAAATAATCGAAAGTTAAAGCGCCGAGGTTGTGAAGACAAGCCTTGCCGCTGGCTGGAAGAAATGCTCAAAAGCATGAACGAACACATGAATCAGGTGGTATTGAGGAAGAACCTCGTTTTGCTAATGGCTAATAGCGAATAGCTAATTGTTTGTTCTGGATTGTCATGAGCCATTAGCCACGCACAATTGCCCAAACAATCACAAGGTAACAGTCTAAAGGTACTGCTAGCTGATGCGCAATCCATCACTCACAGGGAACAGGGAATAGGTAATAGGTAATAGCGCAAGGGGAATGCGGACGGGGAACGGAATAATGGAGTTGCCTTTCCCTTTAATCACAATTTTTCATCTCAATCCACTAGCAATCCGTACAGATTTTAGACATTCTTGCCATCCAAACATAGAAAGTGCAGAGGGAGAAGAATTTAATAGTTTATATCCCTCTCCCTCTTCCCGATCAAAAACTAACGGGACTGGCCGGATTCGAACCGGCGACCTAGCGCTTCAGATTTGTGTGAGTTTCCCCACTCTCTGGACTATACCTTCACCTTAGGTTGTTCGCCTTTAGGTGGTGGCCATCTAGTCTCTCAACCTTCCCGATCCCAACTTAGGCAATGAATAGCTCGCTGGAGAGTCAGGCTTGGCTCGGTATTGCCTTGGAGTACCACTTAAGCGATCGCTCTTTAGGGTTTACCGAATTTGACCACATTCACGCATGGAAT
>DNXU01000468.1:5656-5790 GCA_003505715.1 Cyanobacteria bacterium UBA8803
GGGGTGAGGGGGTGAGGGAGTAATGGGGTGAGGGAGTGAGGGAACTGAGATAGGGCAGGAACTGACAACAGAATTAATTGCCTATCTGCTCATATGGTCATATGGACATCTCCTCCTCACCTCCTCACCTCCTC
>DNXU01000392.1:0-954 GCA_003505715.1 Cyanobacteria bacterium UBA8803
ATAACTAATAACCAATAACCAATTACTTAACTGATCGGAAAACCTTTTCTATTTCCAATAGCCGCCGCCTTTGATCTAATTTAATACAGTTCCACCGCCACTGTTCTGAATCAACTTGAAGCCCTTTAAGTTCTCCCCGATAGTAAGGCTCTCGCCGACAAATGCCAAATAACCCCGAAGCATCCAATTCCTGTTGTTTGTTGCGAAAGGCTTCTACTCTCGCCCAAATATAAGCTTGCCGTCCCTCAAATCCTCGATCTAGAGCCGCCTTGTATTTGAAGGGGAACTGCGGGCCAGCAGAGTTGGATTGATTCCACAAGTCAGTTCCGATCGCGATCGCAACTTTATGAGTTTCTGGATTGAGTCCTAAGGCAAGCAGTTGATTTTCAGTGGCGACAGACTGCCACTGCAACGCCTCCAGACATCGTTGATCTGCTTCAGCTACGGAAAGATTTCTAGCTTTGTTCCAACTGCAAAACCCCCTATTGGTGGCGAAGTTGCCAGGATCGGTGTGTCCTGAATAGATGGAGGTGGGTTTTCCGCTTGGGGTGAGGTTGCCCTCCGCTACACCAACAGCAATTGCACCTGGAGCTTTTTTACTGCCAAACAAGTAGCGAATACTTAGGGGAATCTCACCAGTGCGCTGTAGGGCAAAACGCAAATCCCTGGGGGGTTTTTTGACTACAGCCACGACTTCTATAGCGATCGCCAAAAGTAGGGTGCCGACAGCGAGTTGTCCTCCCCAGACGACTGTATTAACTACTCTTTTGTACTGTTTATTTACTCTAGTTAAAACTCCTCTTGTGCCCAGCTTGTGAGGTACTTCTGCCATAATCGTTGCTATGTTTGTGCTAAGATCAATTTCCAAGAATTTACTACTATTGACTCATAGCATCTCATAACTAGCTAGCTCCTTTGGGTAAAGTAAAGGAATTAGGACTTACGCAAACGCCC
>DNXU01000392.1:979-5773 GCA_003505715.1 Cyanobacteria bacterium UBA8803
GGGGGGAACAAGAAATTTCTTCCCTTTCCTTGGGGGGTCGAGGGTCACAATGTGTAAGTCCTAGGAATATTGGTCGATTTCCCCTCGGAGGGGCAAGAGATGAAGAATTTTAAGCAGGTAAACGAGATGCAGTCTTCCAGCCAGGAATGGTTACAGGAGATTCTGCTCTCCTTTAACAATGTAGTTTGGTCAGCTGAACTGATTGCCGAAGAAACTCTTTTATTGAGTCCGAGTGCCGAAACTGTTTACGGACGACCTGTATCGGAGTTTTTGGAAAACTCTAATCTCTGGCGAGCTTTGATTCATCCGGACGATCGCGATGGGGTGGAAAAGCTCATGCCCCTCCTCTTCTCTACAGAAGTGCTGAATTTAGAATACCGGATCGTTCGTCCTAGCGGGGAGGTTAGATGGTTGTATCATCAGCTGCGTCTGATCCGGGATGCTAATGGTGCAGCGCAACGAGTTGATAGCATTGCTGTAGATATTACTGACCGCCAGCAAGCTGGAGTAGGTGCCAGACCAATCTGCCAGATCCAAGATGCTAACTTTACTTGCAGTCAGGTTCAAGCCATCTTCAATGGGGCGCTTGATGCGATGTTAATTGCCGATGACGAAGGTAAGTACATCGATGCCAATTCAGCTGCCTGCGAACTCTTGGGAATGCCCCGGGAAAAGCTTTTAGGTTGCACGATCTCTCAGTTTGCCGAACCCAGGTTTGACTGCCCTCAGGCTTGGCATAGCTTTTTGGCACAGGGACGGGTGAGGGGAGAGTTTCGCATCCTACGTCCCGATGGTACGGTGCGAGACACAGAATTTGCGGCAACGGCTAACATTCTACCCCATCGTCATCTGTCAGTTTTGCGAGATATTACTGAGCGCAAGCAAGCAGAAGCGTTACTGACACAGAAACAGCGTTTGTTCGAGCAAATTGCCGAGTCAACGTCAGCCATTTTGTATATTTATGACCTCATCGCGCAGCACAATGTCTATAGCAATCGCCAAATCACTAAGATTTTAGGTTACACGCCAGAAGCCATACAGGCAATGGGGTCTGCTTTCCTGTCTACCCTGAGCCACCCTGAAGATCGCGAAAAAATGGCTGCTAGTATGGAGCGCTTGTTTGCAGCTCCGGATGGTGAAATTGTTGAGACGGAGTACCGGATGCGCCATGCTAACGGTGAATGGCGCTGGCTTTACAGCCGAGATTACTTATTTTCCAGAACACCTGAGGGTTTACCGCAACAGGTTCTCGGTACAGCCACTGATATCACCAATCTCAAAGGAGTAGAAGAGGAGTTGCGCCAGAGTGAAGAGCGGCTGCGACTGGCACTAGAAGCAGCGCGGATGGGGATCTGGGACTGGGATATTTTAACGAACCAGATTATTTGGTCAAAAGGTCATGAAGAGTTGTTTGGTTTGACTCCCGGCACCTTTGATGGCACCTATGCAGCTTTTGAAGCCTGCATTCATCCTGAAGACAGAGCCGCCAATACCCAAGTTTTGAACCGCGCTCTGTTAGAGCAACAAAACTATTACCATCAATATCGAGTCGTTTGGCCGGATGGCAGCATTCACTGGGTTGAGAGCAAAGGGAAATTTTACGACGACGATACAGGTCAGGCCGTCCGGATGCTTGGTACTGTAATGGATATCAGCGATCGCAAATTAGCAGAAGCCCAAATCCTCACTTTGAATGCCGAGTTGGAACAGAGAGTAATCGCTCGCACTGAGGAGATTGGACGGGTTAATGAGGAATTAAGGCGAGAAATTCAGGAGCGCCAACAGGCACAAGAAGCACTGCGGGTGCAAACGGAGCGAGAGCGCTTGATCGCCATTATTGCCCAACACGTCCGCCAGTCGTTGAAGCTAGAGGAAATTCTGAAGACGACGGTGACAGAAGTACGGCAATTTCTCCAGTGCGATCGCGTTTTAATGTACCGTACTGGGCCAGATGGTATGGGGAGTGTCATCGCCGAAGCCGTAGCCCCAGGTTGCTTGCCCATCCTGGGACAACCCCTGCCTGAGGAAATCTTTCCCCAGGAGTTCCATCAACTCTACTGCCAAGGTAGAACTCGCACGGTGAGCGATATCGAGCAAGATGAACTGTCACCCTGTTTAGCTGACATGCTGCGGCAGATTGGGGTGAAGTCGAAAATGGTGGTTGCTATTGTCCAAGGAGAAACCCTCTGGGGCTTGTTGATTGCTCATCAGTGCAGCCAACCCAGGCAATGGCAGCCGTGGGAAGTAGAGTTGCTCAGGTCCTTGGCAACCCAAGTCGCGATCGCGATCCAGCAAGCCGAACTTTATTCCCAGTTAAAAGCCGAATTAACCGAGCGCCAGCGGATAGAGGCAGAATTAATCCAGAGCCAACAGAAATATCAAACTCTTTTTGAAATCTTGCCTATTGGCATTTCCATCACCGATCGACAAGGTAAGTTGCTAGAAGCCAATTCCGCCTCCGAGAAAATTTTAGGCGTATCAGTCTTCCAACGGCTCTATCTCACGCCCCAAGACCAACCATGGCAGATCCTTCGCCCCGATTGTACTCCCATGCCCAGTTCGGAATTGGCCAGTACCATCGCCTTAACCGAAAACCGAGTAGTCGAAAACCACGAATCGGGACTCCTCAAACCAAACGGACAGATTACTTGGTTGAGTGCCACGGCAGCACCGATGCCCATGCCCCACACTAATTATGGGGTAGTGGTGACCTATATTGATATCACCCACCGCAAACAGACAGAATTGGTATTGGCGCAAAAAGCTAAGCGCGATCGCCTCTTAGGAGAGATTGGCCAGCGTATCCGCCAGTCGTTGAAGCTAGAGGAAATTCTCACGACTACGGTGCATGAAGTTCGAGAATTTCTCCACACTGATCGAGTACTGGTTCACCGCTTTCAGCCAGATGGGAGCGGTCAAATTATGGTAGAGTCTTTAGCCTCTGGTTGGATACCTACCCTGGAATGGATGGTTAGCGATCCTTGGGTTACCGATCGCCAGAGCCAAGACAACGCTCAGTGGAGCGAAATTCAAGCAATCGCAGATATTTATACAGCAGGCTTAGCTCGCTATCATATCCGCTTGTTGGAATCCTTTCAGGTGAGGGC
Organism: Cyanobacteria bacterium UBA8803; assembly: GCA_003505715.1. GTDB lineage: Bacteria > Cyanobacteriota > Cyanobacteriia > Cyanobacteriales > Coleofasciculaceae > UBA8803. The sequence goes on from DNXU01000392.1 coordinate 4,087, forward strand.
GATTTTGATAGTGCCCATCCAAGTAGGGAACAAGTTGTGGGGACTGCTGCTCGCCCATCATTGCACGGCACCTCGACAATGGCAGTCCTGGGAGATCGATTTCCTCTCCTCCTTGGCAACCCAGATTGGCATTGCCCTGAAACAATCCCAACTTTATTTCCAATTAGAAACGCAACTGACTGAGTTGAAACAAACTCAAGCAGAACTGCAACAAGCTAAAGAAGCGGCGGAAATCGCCAACCTTGCCAAAAGCGAGTTCTTAGCCACTATGAGCCATGAACTGAGAACCCCATTAAATGGTATTTTAGGGTACGCTCAACTACTCAAAACACACACTAATTTAACTCACAAGCAACAAGAGAGCCTCAACATCATTCACCAGTGTGGCGAACACCTACTGACCTTGATTAATGACATCCTAGACCTCTCCAAAATTGAAGCTCAAAAATTGGAACTCGTTAACAGAGAGTTTAATTTGCCTCACTTGCTCAAAAACCTTGCCCATATCTTCCAACTGCGTGCGCGACAAAAGGGCATTGCCTTTAGCTACGACGTTCTTTCCCCACTGCCAGAGGGGGTAATTGCCGATGAGAAAAGGCTGCGACAGGTTCTGCTCAACTTACTAGCCAATGCCATTAAGTTTACCGATCGAGGCGGGGTCACTTTCAAAGTCAGCTCGGTAACGGATTTAGTAATGGATGTAACCGATGCAAGGGATGATTTATCTCGAACAGACAAAGTTGCTGTGGCGATCGCTAAACTATCCGCTACATCCGTTGTCAGGGTTCGTTTTCAGATTGAAGACACGGGTATTGGTATTGAGTCTAGTCAATTAGCAGAAATCTTTTTGCCCTTCCATCAGGTGAGCGATCGCCCTCATGCTGTTGAAGGCACTGGCTTGGGACTTGCTATCAGTCAGAAATTAGTTGAGCTAATGGGTGGCTGCATCCAAGTTAGAAGTACTTTGGGCGAAGGGAGTGTTTTCTGGTTTGATTTGGCTTTGCCTGTTGTTTCGGGATATTATGAGCCACACCTATCCCGCCAGCGCCGACTTGTTGGTTTTAAAGGCGATCAACGCCAAGTGCTGATTGTTGATGATAACCAGATCAATCGCTCTCTACTGCGAGATATTTTAGAACCTTTAGGGTTGGAGATTTTTGAAGCCGTAAATGGTGAAGATTGTTTACATAAAGTAAAGGAGGTTCATCCCGATTTGATATTAATGGATTTGCTAATGCCTGTGCTAGACGGCTGGGAAACTACCCGCCGACTTCGACAATTGCCTCAGTTTGATGATGTAGTAGTGATTGCTCTATCGGCCAATGTTTTTGAGACCACCAAGCAGGAGAGTTTGGCAGCAGGTTGTCAAGCTTTTCTCTCTAAACCAGTGGAATCGCAGCAGCTTCTAGAGTTATTAATGGCACATTTAGGTATGGAAGGAATTTATGAAGAAGGCTTGCACTCTACAGAAGTTAAACTCCAACCATACTCTGCCCCTATCATTCCTCCACCCCCATCCGAAATGGCTAAGCTATTGCAACTGGTCGAGATGGGCGATATTCAAGGCATTATAGACCAAGCAGAGAACCTGGAAAAACTCGATCATAAATTAATACCGTTTGCTACTCAGATGCGTCAACTTGCTAGAGGCTTTAAATTGAAACAAATTGAGGAAATTATTGCCAAA
>DNXU01000216.1 GCA_003505715.1 Cyanobacteria bacterium UBA8803
TTGAAAATCCTTAAACTCATCCCTCATCCCTCATCCCTCAACCCTCATCCTTCAGCCCTCATCCCTCATCCTTACAATAGTAGAGAACATTGCCGCTACTTCCGGGGGAATAGAAGTAAAACGGATACAAAACCCATGGTTACCAGCTGCTGGTTTGCCAGTTACCTTAGCATAGAGTGCCCCTATTGGCTTATCTCGAACTTTGGGAGTTAAAAGATTAATCTTAATATTAGACCAGGGTTCCAAGTTATAGTCTCCTCGCACTTCAGCACTATTTTCAGACAGCCTAACTAAACTGCCCTGAAATAATTCTTCTCCAACATGCTTGCCATGAACGACCACGTACTGAATAGGGATAGACTCGGTGAGGGGAACTAGAGTATCTGCCGGAGTATCCAGAAATAAGTTATAGTCTCCACCAATCCCGCTAACGGCAAAGATAGCGATCGCCTCCTCAAATCCCTTGGGCTGTACCCATTTTTGGTGCTGAATTTGGATAATACTCCCTGCTTCATTAAGAGTTGCCTCGGAGATGAAAATTTGTCCTCCGACGGTATAAGACTCGATGCGAGAGGTGAGGTTAATGTGACCTCCAACCACCGCATACTTAGCGCGTTTTTGAGAACCAATATTTCCCACCACGACCTCACCCGTATTGATGCCAATTCCCATTTCAATTTGGGGCAACCCTAACCGTTCCAATTGGTCATTGACAGCAGATATAGCAAGCTGCATGGCGACAGCACAAGCAACAGCCCGTTGAGCATCAGCATCCCGCTGGATCGGGGCACCAAAGATAACTAAAATTGCGTCGCCTATGAACTCGTCAATGGTGCCCCGATACTGAGTAATAACCTCAGTCATTGCGGCCAGATAGATATTTAACAATTCAACTACGCTTTCCGGTGGTAACCTTTCGGATATGGCCGAGAAGCCTCTTAAATCTGACATTAAAATAGTAACCTTGCGCCGTTCCCCTCCTAACTTCAATCCGTGAGGTGTTTCTAGGATTGTAGCTACCACTTCATCGGTGAGATAGCGATTGAAAATCTGGCGGATATCGGCAGCCGTGTGTGCTAGATAACTGGTAATAGCCAGGGTTGAACCTGCGATCGCTAACACTCCAGGCACCAACGGCAGCCACCATCCCCCTAAAAACGCCCCATAACAAATGGCGCACAGACTGCTAAAAGCCAATACAATACCCAGGGTCGATTTAAGCGAAAACTTAGCCACGCCACCAGCATATCGCCATTTCCAACTTAAGGCCGCACCCAGCACCGACCAGGCAAAAATCCACAACCCCTCTAAGGGATCGGGCCAGGTTTTAATCAAGGGGCGTTCTCCCAAGGCAGCACTAATAATTTGGCGGATCAGATTAGCTTGAATTTCTACACCAGCAGTTTTTTGGGGGATATCAAGGAGGGTACTGCTGTAAGGCGTGAGGAAGAAATCTTTTTTACTCTCAGCAGTTGCCCCAATCAAAACTAGGCGATCGCGCAACCAGTCCGGCGGCACCTTGTTTGCTAAAATATCGCTGAAGGATACGGTGCGAAAACTCTTAGCCGGTCCAGTGTAGTTCAATAAGATTTGGTAGCCTCCAGCATCAGCGCGAACGTAGCTACCATCATTCTCCTCAAAAGGCACAAATACGCCTTGACCCAATTGCAAATAATTGGGATTTGTTACCGCCGGTTTAGCCACAATGCCTTCTGACTTTAAATAAATTTCGGCTAACTTTAATCCAAAGCTAGAGACAATTTCCCCATCTTCAGCGGTCAAATACAGCAACCCTCGGCGCAGTTTGCTATCACTATCGAGAACGACATCATTAGCACCCACTTGTCCCACTTCACTCAAGGCAGGAGGTGGGTTGACGGGCGAGTCATCATCGTTGCCAACTACTTTGCGGATACCAATTAAATTCGGTGTAGACTTAAAAACCCTAACTAACTGCTCGTGTCCCGGTTCTTCTGGTAAATCTCGATAGAGATCTAAACCAATTCCTCTGGGTTGATATTGTTTGAGTTTTTCCAGTAATTCAGCTAGCAGTGCATCTGATAAGGTAGCTTGCTCAAAGCGTTGGATATCGGCTTCTGTCAACCCAACAATTGTGATACGCACATCGACAGGTTCTGGAGAACGCAGGCGGAATAATTGATCTAACGCTGCTAGTTCAAACGCTTGCAGCAATCCGGCAAAGCGCACTACTATTAATAACCCTGTTACGCTAGGGGCTGTAACCAATACGCCGCGACATTTCCAAAGTAGCCGTTTTAACTTTACCCACATCAAAATACGGACAGGGACGAGGGAGCAAGAGAGGAAGACAGGGAAGAGGAAACAGAGGTAGAATTTATTGTGGCTCTGCTTTACAGCAATCCACTACAGAGTCTTGGCTGAAGGCAGCAAGTCCAGCAGAGTCGAATAGTTTTTTCCAGTCAGAGATCAGGATGGGATTATCGGGTTGAGCATCGCGTAGAGTGATTAGACTGGCTACAGCATCGTGCCAGATTCCTGCTTCAGCATATAACGTTGGTAGCTCCCTAGGGGTGGCATTCTGGAGTTGGTTTTCCAGAGTTTCGTTAGGTTTGATGCGTTGAATCCACCCCCGGTTGCTGATCCCATTGTTACTCCAGTGATCGGGATTGTCCACGACAATCACATACCACTGATACCACCTGTCCATCTCTAGAGCAGGTGAGGCATTATGTGGAAGGCTGATACTCACAATACCCGCCTGTTGCGGCATAGGGAAACTTTCCCTATAGACGATTTGCTCGTTGTCATCGATGAGAACGAATAGCCCTGTTTCAGCACTCGATTCAGGAATATAAGCAAAGAAGGTAGGATATGCCGATAGCGTCAAGCCAAAATTTGGTTCTTGAGGTTTGACATCTGGCATTAAAACGGTTAAAGGCTTTTGACTCAATAGCCCACCACGAGTTCCTAAATCTTCTGTTCGCGGCGGTGCGCCTCGATCGGGAGGCTGGAAAGCTTGAGATATTTGCCAGCTATGACCGTTGTTCGGATTAAGGGGAAGCTGTTGCGATCGCGTTGATGGTTGTGGAGCGAAGCTAGAAGCGAGCGATACTTCCAGAGATAGAGCAACGGCAAAGATCCCTAGAGATAGGGGATAAGCAACTCTTAACCAGAACCTAAGCATGGACTTGTATCTCCTCAAAGTTAACATAATGAGTTGACCTCTCCTCCCATTTCCAATGGCAGGATTCAAAGTAGATGCTCCAAATTCACCTCTAAAAACCTACAGAAAACGGATAAAGATTTTGACGACTACTAATTAAAATTGCTCCCTTTTACTAGGAAAATAAAGAGAGGAAAAAAAAGACGATGCACGAAGAGAAAGAATATCTCTCATCCCTCATCCCTCTCTATATCCCACTACTTCTGGCACACCTGCTACTAAATGTAACGAATCCAAGTAAAAGGTTAACCAAGGTCGCTCTAAGCCTAAGCTAGCAAAAGGACTCTCCACTGGAACTTGCCACTGACTGCTGACGATACCGACCTTCGAGTTAAACTCACCTTTAAATAAAGTAATAGAAGGAGACATGGTACTGAGAACCTGTCCGCTTAACGGTAGCTGCCACCCGAACCTCGGTTGCTCGTAGCTGAGCTGGCAGAGTGTCTGTTCTCCTTGACGAACACTGACGTAATTTTTACTTCCAGATCCACGTTCCCCACCTTTGTGCCAGGTAAACTCAGCTAGTTCCTTGGGCAACTGCCAAATTTCTCGACCCCCAGTAACAGAGTTGGCATTGTCTACATAAATATGAGAAATCCAGCCCCCTACTTTATTGGCATACCTTACTATCCCAGCAGCAATAATCAATTCGTGGTATTCCAACACAGAACCTCCTTCATAGGAGGATAAATAAACCCCGCCAACCGTTTTTCCAGGCCAAACAGAGATAATCTCAAACTCTGAGGGAATGAGGGGGCGTACTAGATCTACATCAAGCAGCTGCAAAGTCTGGAGAGCGTAGCCTTGCAGTCTCCAAGGTGGCTGGGGATATATCATTATAAAATATTCTAATTATATCCTGGTTCATGACTTATGGTTGTTCATCAAAAACCTCTTAGGCAACGAACCATGAACCATCAACCATGAACAATCAGTTTAATGTACTAGAGTAGCAATTGTTACAAAATCTTGACATTCGCTCTGTTAACCTGGAATGCAACGGCTAAGAGGAAATAAGGTGCCGTGGGATTGGTTTATATTCAGATTATCGAGGGTAATCCTCATTTGCGATCGCTATTGGGCTGGCATCTACAGCAGGCGGGCTATTGGGTCTATCAATCAGCCACGCTTCAGCAGGCAAGAGACACATACTATAATCGTCAACCAACACTTGTCATCCTAGACTCTGACTTACCCGATGGCGATGGGGTAGAATTTTGCCGCTGGCTCTATCAGCAGCGACATTCACTGATCTTAATGCTGTCAGCTCGCGATCGCGAAGGTGATATTGTTAATGGTCTTAAAGCAGGAGCTGATGATTACCTGACTAAGCCCTTTGGAATGCAAGAGTTTATGGCACGGATTGAGGCACTGATCCGCCGAGTTCGGATGAGTACTGCTCCTATGGTACTAGAGTACGGCGACCTCAAAATTGATCTAGTACAACGTCGGGTTTGCTTTAAAGGAGAATTCATTGACCTCACCCCCCAGGAATTTAGTTTGCTCTACGTGTTGGCACAAGCTGAGGGACTGCCCTTAAGTCGTTCAGAATTACTGCGCCGTGCTTGGCCGGATGCGATTGACAATCCTCGTACCATTGATACTCATGTTCTCTCCTTGCGCAAAAAAATTGAAATCGACCCTCGGCAACCCAGCTTAATTCAAACCGTGCGCAATGTCGGCTATCGCTTTAATTTAGAGATACTCCAGAAAAATCAAGAAACAGCAAGCCATCGGCAAACCCACAGAAATCATGCCGGACATCGTGTTGAGTCAGTAGTAGCGATAGAATAATTGCATTAATTTCCTAGGGGGTAGGGAAAAAAATTGATCAACACCCCATACCCCGCACCCCGTTTCACTTTTCAAGTGCTTGTTACCCCTTCAGCCTTTATCCCCAACAAGGCTGATTATGATGTAGGTATAATTCCCTGGAGTTACGAGCTATGACCGCAACACCTACCCGAGTAGAAACTCCGAAAATATCCCTGAACATCCAATGGGAAAGATTACCCGATAATTTTGAATTACCAGACGACCCTGTGGAAAGTACTAATCATCCTCTTTTAGCCTCTGCCTTGAGAGAGTTACTCTCACTAGGAGGCTTAATCACACCCCAGATGCTCATAGGTGGTAACCTCGGCATTTGCGTGAAAGTTAACGATAAAATAGTACTGAAAGCACCGGACTGGTTTTATGTTCCTAACCTAAATGCCGATGTTCAAGGAGTAGATCTCAAAAGTTATACACCTAATACTGATGGAGATATTCCAGCGATAGTTATGGAGTTTCTCTCCGATGCTGATGGTGGAGAATACTCTGCCAAATCTACTTATCCGTATGGAAAATGGTATTTTTACGAACGTATTTTGCAAGTACCCGTTTATGTAATTTTTGACCCCCGCGACGGGACCTTAGAAGTTCACGAACTGATAGGAGGACGCTACGAACTGCAACCTCTTAATGATAATGGGCATTATTGGTTCGTATCTCTAGGTTTGTATTTAGGAGTTTGGAGTGGAACAAAAGACAACAGAACAGGCTATTGGTTAAGATGGTGGGATGAAACAGGGGAGATGTTACCTTGGGGAGCCGAGCGAGTAGAACAAAGTTTTCAACAAGGAATTCAACAAGGAATTCAACAAGGAGAAATACAAGGTAAGCTGTCAACCGTAGAGCGGATAGTGAATTGTAAGATAGGAGCAATTACTCCCGATATTAAAGAAAAACTAAACAATTTATCAGCAACTGCTCTTGATGAATTAAGCACAGCTATATTTGACATTGCCAATGCAGAAGATTTAATCACCTGGTTAACCCACCATTAATAATAACCCCTCCAACCTGCACTAATATTAGACTTTTTGAAGAAGTCGGGAACAGGTAAAAAAGGGCAATAATTGACGCAAACTGCATTAGAAAAATACTTTTGCAAGAGATCTATTGATTAGTTATCAACCAACAACAAACAACCAACCACAATTCATACCAGATCCGGGTTAAATACCCCCTTTTTAAGACAGCTGGGGAAGCTGGGGGAGAAAAATACTTTTCGTTGAAAGAAGGGTTATAAAAGCGGATTTGGTATCACAACCAATCCTTAACCACTTGAGCCTCAGCTTGCACTAACCGTTCTCGCAACTGCTGCCAATCAATCTTAGTTGCTGACTCGTCTTGTAGAAGCTGTCCTTCCTGTAAATAAAACACCCTGGTACAAAATAGCTGAGCCATATCGAGCTGATGATTGACCATCAAAATGGTTATTTTATCCCGCAGCGTCAAGTCAGTTAAAACCCTAAGAACGTGAGAGGCTGTGCCAGCATCTAAAGCAGAGGTGGGTTCGTCAAGTAACAAGATTTGGGGTTGGCTGATTAAAGCACGAGCGATCGCCACAAGTTGACGCTGTCCCACAGAAAGTTGTAACTCCGTTCTTTCTAGCCAGTCGGTGGGGATGTGCAGGAGATCGCGAAGGGTTTCGGTACGTTCGGCGATCGCTTTTTTAGGCAACTGCTGCAACATGACGGGGTAAGCTAAGGCTTCCCGAACCGTCATTCCTAACAGCTTTGGTTCTTGAGGAACCAGCATCACCCGTCGCCGCAATTCTAGGACAGGAATGTTTCGGTAGTCTCGCTCTTCTATATAAATGGTGCCGTCGGTTGGCTCGCTGAGTCGGTTCAACAGCCGGAGCAAAGAAGTTTTGCCAGCACCAGATGGACCAATTAGACCAATGCGATCGCCAGCGAATGCCTCAAAGGAAATATTCGTTAATATCAGCATTCCTTTAATTGCCCCCCTTGCCTGTGTCGCTAAGCTCACCTGCTTTAACTGTAATTGAGGGGAAGTAGGAGTTATGCGATCGAACCTTGAGTGAGAACCGTCCAAATCGTCCATCCGTCTGCAAGCAAAAGCAGCAGTGTCAATCCTAACAGAATCAGATACATCCAAGGCTGTGCCAAAGGTCGGATATCCTTTGTATCGATCCCAGTATGGGCTTCCACCAGTTTCACTAACCGTGCAAATCCTACTACGCGCATGGGTAGCAAATAAGCCTGTTCTGAAGACTGAGTGACGAAGTAGTAAACCAGCCCTCCTTGGCCTGTAGTCCGCATTTTTAAATCTTTTACATCTACCCAAGGTAATGACCATCCTTTGCGGAAGAACCGGGGCACCCAATTTGGATAAGCCACCTGAATTTTTTCCTCGTCAACCATTACCCGTTCGCTCAACGCACCGTAAAGTGCGAGTAACCCTAACCCAATTCCCACCCATACCACTACTGGTGGCAGGGGAGCAGAGGAAGCTTTGGCCAGAAATGGGAGAGGTATTGTCAGCGCCAGATAGAATGCCATCAAGGTGAGGCGAATCAGGGGAGAAATATAAAATACACTAGGATTAGTTGACACAGATTTAGATTGTATGTGAAGGTTCGATCGCCCAGCGGGTAAAGTTTTTTTTCTTTATTTTATTGAATCTTTATGATTTTTTGGCTTTTACATTATTTGACATTTTAATTCAGTAACTCATGTTACATTTAATGGTGTTAAGGGTTGATAGGTGAGGAGGCTTTATGTTCTTAAAGCACAAGCCTAGTGGTGAACTAGTAGAAGTGCTAACGCTGGAGAGCATGTACAATCCTTGTCAGCATGAGATTACTGGACGGTTTCATGCCGGGGAAGAACTCCAAGATCCGGAAACTTTCCTGAAATCAGAACTGGTTTTCCCTTCTGAGGAATCCCTACCCCGTTGCTGGTTAGATGCTCACTATCGAGAAGGCATTTTCCAAACGTCTCGTGTAGCTCAATTAGTCTGACCTACTACAGTAGTTGCCTTTGGCGGTCTGAAATTGGAGAATAGTTTTTTCAGAGAAGGCTTTTGCCTTCTCTGTTCGTTTGAGCAGGGAACGCTTACTGTTAGGATGCTGCCGTCCAAATCCTGAGTCTCCTCATTATCTAGAGAAAAATGTATCTTATGTTACATATTGCTGGATGATGGGTGATGTTTAATTGCCAAGAAATTGCTGACCAATTACCAANNNNCCAATTACCAATTACCAATTTTACATTTATTTACAATTTGTTCAACCTTTCTCTGCGATCATGACCTTGCAAGCATCAAAGCCAATCTGGATTTACGACACGACGCTGCGAGATGGTTCCCAGCGTGAAGGACTTTCGCTGTCCCTAGAAGACAAATTACAAATTGCTCGGCAACTCGACCAGTTAGGGATTCCCTTTATTGAAGGTGGCTGGCCGGGAGCAAACCCGAAGGACGTGCAATTTTTCTGGCGGCTTCAAGAAGAACCCCTGACTCAGGCACAAGTTGTCGCATTTTGCTCGACCCGTCGTCCCCACAAAGCCGCAGCAGATGATCCGATGCTGCAAGCGATTTTAGCAGCAGGAACTCGCTGGGTAACGATTTTCGGCAAGTCTTGGGATCTCCACGTCACCGAAGGGCTAAACACCTCCCTGGAAGAAAATCTAGCCATGATTAGGGATACCATTGAGTACCTGCGCAGCCAGGGGCGTCGGGTGATTTACGATGCCGAACATTGGTTCGATGGCTACAAACAGAATCCGGAATACGCTCTTGGGACTCTTATTGCAGCAAGGGATGCTGGTGCCGAATGGCTTGTCCTGTGCGACACCAACGGCGGCACCTTGCCTCATGAGGTCAGCCAAATCGTACAAGACGTGATTGAAGCAACGGGAGTGGGTAGTAGGGAGTTGGAAGTAGGAAGTGGAGAACAATCAACTCCATCTCCCATTCCTCATACCCCATGCTCCGTTCTCCAACTCGGCATACACACTCACAACGACTCAGAAACCGCAGTTGCCAACGCACTTGCAGGTGTGCAGGAAGGCGTCCGCATGGTACAGGGAACGATCAACGGCTACGGGGAACGCTGCGGTAATGCCAATCTCTGTTCCTTGATTCCCAATTTGCAGTTGAAGCTAGGTTATCAATGTATTCAGGATGACCAACTCGTAAACCTGACTCAGGTAAGTCGCTTCATTAGTGAAGTAGTTAATCTTGCCCCGGATGACCATGCACCCTTTGTAGGTCGGTCGGCTTTTGCCCACAAAGGCGGTATCCATGTCTCAGCAGTCGAACGTAATCCTCTCACTTACGAACACATCGAACCCGATCTAGTGGGGAACAGGCGTCGGATCGTAATTTCCGATCAGTCTGGACTGAGTAACGTTTTGGCAAAAGCTCGGAGTTTCGGTCACGAACTTCACAAACAAGACCCTACCTGTGGCCAGATCCTGGGACGCCTCAAAGAGCTTGAAAGTGAAGGATACCAATTTGAGGCAGCGGAGGCCAGTTTTGATTTGCTGATGCGCGAAGCTTTAGGATATCGCCAGCAGCCCTTTGAGCTTAAAGGCTTTCAAGTTCATTGTAATATGCTGCAAGGGATGAGTATTCCCTACAGTAATGCCCTAGCCACAATTAAAGTTGTTGTCAAAGGCGAAGATATCCTGGAAGCCGCTGAGGGAAATGGCCCAGTATCAGCGCTTGATGCAGCTTTACGCAAAGCTCTTGTGAAATTCTACCCAGAAATTGCTGCCTTTGGGTTAACGGACTATAAGGTGCGGATTCTTGATGGTGGTGCTGGTACATCGGCTAAGACTCGCGTGCTGGTAGAATCGAGCAATGGCAAGCAACGCTGGACGACTGTGGGTGTTTCCACCAATATCCTCGAAGCTTCCTATCAGGCTGTAGTAGAAGGAATTGAGTATGGTCTACTGTTGCAATCCTCACTGCCATGGGAACAGGGAGAGGGAACAGGGAGAGCAGAGCAGCAAAAACAGACCCCCCAGGCGATTTGATTAATTAAGGGAGAGGGTAAGGGACGAGGGGGTGAAAGTTGTAAGTTTTGAATTACAAGCAGAGGGAAATCCCTCATCCAGAGTCCGGATTCCGGATGAGAGCATAACTAAATCGCAAAATATCTTGCTAAACACTTTTTCCTGTTCAAGAGTCCCTCGCCCTTTTCCCATACATAAATCCTAAGTATAGTCAAGATGAATTTGAACAATCCTACCTGCTCAGAGGGCTATCTCGCAGTTTAGTGTTGAGTTTGGGAAAATAATTTGGTTTTTTAAAGTTAGCTAGCCTGCTGCTATGTAAATTCTTATCAGTCTTTCTACCCAATTGTTGTTGACAATCTTCAGAACTTTGCTAACAAGCGCGTTTTGCCTTGATACCCAATCCAGATTGAGTACCTCCTTTTACTAATTCTTCTCTCCTGCCCAGCTCCCCCAACTCCCCCAGCTCAAAGGCTTATCCAAGACGTGGGTTTAGGATGAGGTTGCCCAATTGGGGCATTGATTGTAGGGATTACCGTACATTTGCCAAAATTGGCTTGCGCATATGTCCTATTGTGCGCTACAAAAATATATGACTGCTTCCTTGCCGTGCAGAACTCTACGAACCGGCTGAATAAAAAATTCAGGAAGTATTTGAGTTCAAAGATTTGCAAAAATTATTTCACAAGTAATTGAAAGTATGACTCAGCAAGTTACTCACCCAATGGTGAAGTTGCAACGTCAGGTGCATTCCCTGGTGAAATCCAAAATTATTAAGCCCAGTGACAGCATTTGGAAAATTGCTTTGCTCTATGGAGATGATTGGTCTTTCTGGAAGAAAGAACTAATCGAGTTCGGCTTCACCATGCAAGACCCGATTCAAGACTTATTGGCTGTAGAAGCTTGGGATGAAGAATAAAAGAGCAGTTCGCTGATTTTAACCCATGAGGGTTTGGAGACTTGAAGTCCTACACCATAGGCAAAGCGTTGGTGTCAGGATAGATGCCCATGAGGTATCGCAGACAACAAAAAAGGAAAATACGCCTTCTCCCTATCTCTGTTCCCTATCCCTATTTTCATTCAGCCTATCGGCAAGCTGCCAAAGCTTGTGATAGCTCTTTTGCTGTTTGGTAGCGATCGCTAATTTTCGGTTCGCATACCCGCTCGATTACTTGCCGTAATTGGGGAACGATAGTGGGTGCATCGGATACATCAAACCCAAATCCTAATTCCTTTCGGCGATAAAACTTGAGGGGGGTGATACCCGTAAGTAGAAAAATTAAGGTTGGACCAATGGCATAAAGATCCGATTGAGTGACCGGAGTACCTCGATCTTGCTCTGGGGCGCTGTAACCTTCAGCACCAATTCGGGTGCCTGGTGCAGTGCCAATCTCTTTAACAGCGCCGAAGTCCAGTACGACGATCTGATTGTCCCGATGGCGCGTCATTAAATTTGCCGGTTTGATATCCCGGTGAATCAGGGGTGGGTCGCAAGAGTGAATGTAATCGAGAATATCGCAGGTCTGAATCATCCACTCAATTGCCTGGGGTGGTGCTACAGGGCCGGTAGTGAGAATGCGCTGCTCTAAATCCTGACCGTGGATTAGCTCCATGGCTAAGTACTTCTTGCCACCTTCTACAAAGAAGTCGTAATATTGGGGGATACCGGGATGACTGAGTGCCTTGAGGGTGCGAGCCTCACGTTCAAAAAGTTCTTGAGCTTTTGTAATTTGAGCCATGTCGGCATTCATTTCCTTAAGCACCAACAGGCTAGGGCGTCCGTTAAGCTTCCCAGTTTTATCCCAAGCCAGATAAGTAGTACCCATCCCCCCCTGCCCTAAAGTTCGCAGCACCTGATAGTGGCGGATAGCTCTTTGAATTGGCACCAAAGGTTGACCGCAGTGAATGCAGAACAAGTTTCCTGGAGGATTCCTCTGGTGAGTGCAACCGTTCGATGTGGAAGTTAGCGAACCAACAGATGGGGCAGAAGGAAGAGGGGAGTACATTTGGAATTTCAACAAAGGTCCTTCTCGCGCCAGTCGGATGAGGGCATCATTGGGCACCAACCCGCGAGATACCAAGACTCCGTTGATAAAGGTGCCATTTGCCCCCTGATTAATAACTTGCCACCGATTACCCGATTTAGTAGGCGTCGCTATCAGTTCTAAGTGATGCCTGGAAACTAAGGGGTCATTGAGGATAATGTCATTATCAGGGGCGCGACCGATCCGAATGGTGGTTTGGCTTTGGAAATTCCACTGCTGTAGTGGGGTCGATGCCTGCGGATGTAAAAGGGTCAAAGTGACCATAGTCCTTAGTCCTTAATCCTAACCTGAAAATAGGGAGAGGGACTCTTGGAGAGGGAGAGGGGGGAGAACCATTTTCATCATGCCAGTTGTGTGGTAATGCCTAGGGTGACTAATCTGAAAATAGGGAGAGGGACAGAAATATTTTATTCTTCCGTGGCGGTCTCGTTGCTGCGATATATAACAAGAGCGGTAGCATTCAGGGAACCGCTCTAAATACTGAGAATCGCTTGCCGAAATTGAATTACCAACGCTGTTGCTCAAAATTGGGTCGCACCTTCAGTCGGATGAGTACGGCAGTGATGTTATCGTGACCGTTATGCTCATTAGCCAAATCAATTAACTGAAGAATGCCCTGATCCAGGTTGGCACGGGAACTGAGTAACGGAGCTAGGTGAGTTTGCCAGTGAGTCTCTATCAAATGATTATCCGATAAACCATCTGAACACAGTACAAATAAAGTATCTTCATTCAGCTCCAAAAATTGAACGTCAGGATTAATAAACTGATTGCTTCGTGGCCCCACGGCTTGAGTGAGTTGGTAGGCATCGGGACGAGAGTAAGCAATGTCAGGATCTACTCCCCTTGTGATTTCTCGTTGGCCGACTTCATGATCGACCGTGAGTTGCTCTAAGCCTCGTTTGCGCGTAAGTCGATAGACGCGACTATCTCCCACATGAGCGATCGCGACTTTTGTATTCTGAATCAAAATTATTGCCAGGGTCGTGCCCATGCGACCGCTACCAGACCGCGCATTTTGTTGGTTGACATCATAAATTGCCTGGTTGGCTACTCTTACTGCCTCGTGAATTATTTCTTCTGAAGGCAACCCATCTTGCCAATTCTTCTGAAAGTACTTTTTAATCGTCTCAACTGCCATGGAACTAGCCACTTCCCCAGCCGCATGTCCCCCCATGCCATCGCAAAGAATATAAAGGCCGCAAGCTTCTAAAGATCGACCTATTGGTGTTTCGTGCTTTTTGACTTGCGTCTGAATGCCAAAGCAGTCCTCATTATGCTCCCTTTGATGACCAATATCCGTGCAACCAGCGTCATCAAGGCTCAGCAGTTGCATCGGCAGAATTACAGTAGGAATTTCACCACTTTCAGGACTACTGTTGATCTGATTTTGAGAAGAGTAGGTCGGCAGATCGGATATCTCAGCTTCTTCGGGTAAAGGGTTTTGGCTGACGGCATCGATCTGTTTAGCCACTGCAATTTGTTCGGCGTGAGCGATCGCTTCCAAGTGGAAGCGCAGCTCCTCAATAGTGCCAATTTCCCCCGTACACAACTGCCGGAACACTGTCCCCAAAGAGGTGAGTTGGGTTCGTTGAGACTGGCTAAACAACATCCGCCACATTTGCCCTAAATCCTCTAGGGTCAGCTGTTGGTTTTTAGGTTCCTGATAAAGTCGCACCAGACCCAATACTTGGTCTTCATCTACCCGCAAATTTGTAATTTCTAACAAACTTTGACGGCAATGCCAAGGTTCTAATGCCTGCCATAGTTTAGCCATTTCATCGAGCCAGTATAAAATCTGTAGTGTGGAAAGTTCCTCAGAACCCCATAAGTCACTCAGCAGTTGCCATCTTGAGCGGTCTTCTAGCAGGACTACTACCTCTCCATCCTGCTGCCATGCATCATGAACGTCTGGCAGAGTTGGATAGTAACGTTCTCTGAGTTCCAAATAGGGTTGAGCAATTGCTGGGATACCCATGAGATTTGATGATTGGGAATGGGGATCGCCAGTTTGCTGCTCTTTCAAAGTATCTAAGAGCGACTTTTGGAAGGGCTGGCAGTCCACCACTCGAACAGAGGTCTCGCCGCCTGTTTCTGGATTTGCTGAGATCGCCTCCCTGTTCCAGGATTCTAGCAGTCGGTAACGCTGTTGGGAATCCAAATAAGGAGCCTCTGGGGTTTGGGAAGACACGACGGCGTCTGGAGAGTCCTCGCTTGCTGATATCGTTGTGACCTCTTGTCCCCTGTTCTCCTCGTCTGGTTCTGTTGTCTGTGGTGCTAGGTTAGTCTGACTCTGTGGCTTGCCTAAAGACTCCTCCTTTTGGGTTGGAGAGGGAGTTGCCTTAATAGCCTCTAGTTCCTGGCTTGGGACATCAGAAGAGGTTTTTGGAGGGAGTATCTCTACTGAGGCAGTTTCAAGGTCAGGAGGTTCGCTATTTACAGCCGTCGGCACCTCAAGCTGTGGCGTTGTCAGCGCGGTAGCCTCACCATTTACCTGTTCAGATGCTAAGTGAGAAACTTCCTTCAGGCCACTTTGAGCAGGAAGACTGGTGGTTTCTCGGGTGATGATTGCACACAAGACCGTTCCTGTTAATGCACCGCAATTGTGACAAGTTTCTGCATCGAGCGGAACTTGAGTGTCGCATTCCTCACAAGTTTTATGGATCAAGGAAGTTCCACATCGCTGACAAAACTTATTGGTATTGGGATTTTCAAATTGGCACTGGGGACAAATTAACATCAGGGAACTTCCTCGATTTCTGTCAGGGTTTCTAAAGTTCGATATAGGAGTTAAAGGGGGAGGTAGGAGGGATGAAGGATGAGGGATGAAGGAGGAGGGATGAAGCAGGTAGGTTAGAGCCGATGTAAAGGTTCCAATTCAGCTTTTGTTAGGTCACGCCACTGACCGGGCTGCAAACCCTCCAAACTTAAGTGCCCGATCTTGATCCGCACGAGCCGCAAAGTAGGAAACCCTAAAGCAGCTGTCATCCGACGCACCTGCCGATTTCGGCCTTCTGTTAAACTAATCTCTAGCCAGGAGGTAGGCACAGTTTTGCGAAAGCGTATTGGTGGCTCGCGAGGCGGTAGAGGAGGGTCTTCTGGTAACCGCTGCACCCAGGCTGGTCGGGTGCGGTAATTTTGAATTACTACACCACTACGCAGCTGGTTCAGGGCTACTTCATCAGGAACTTGCTCCACTTGCACCCAGTAAGTGCGGGAATGTCCAAAGCGAGGGTCAGCAAGTCGATGCTGTAAACGCCCGTTATTGGTTAACAGCAGCAATCCTTCGCTATCCCGATCGAGACGTCCAACTGGGTAAACCGAGGACACCGGGATGTAGTCTTTAAGCGTGCTACGACCCTGAAGTGGAACACTACTGCTTTCTTCAATTTTACTCCCGTCTTTATCAGTGAACTGGCTTAAGACATTGTAGGGTTTGTAGAACAATAGATATCTGTACACATTGTTTGGAGAATTGAAACACAAGGGTACTCGACTTTAGATTACGCTTGGTGGGACATCCCGTCCGCCCTAATTGAGAAAAGCTCTACGCCTAGTATCCTAGCCAGAAGCGCACCTACAGCGATTTTTGAAAAAAATGGTCATCCCTAATGGCTTCATGAGCCGACTATCCCGATCTTCTGTTCCTTAATTCGCTTGGCCTAAAATTAGGAGGATACTTATCATCCTGGATCTGTAATCAATATAGCAGAGCCGCAAAAATTACCAATCGACGGGAAGGTTGAGGAGTAAGACCCCTAAACTGGTTTACGATTATTACAATACCGATACAAAATTTAAAACAATCTCTACTGGCATCAGAGAACGGCACAGCAGTCCCTGTGGGGTTAATACCCCTTTTCCCCTTTCTTGTCTGAGAGTAAATTGTATGTAACAAATGCTATGCTCTCAACCAGACCAAAGCTAGTCTAACGCTAGCCAATTGTCAATTGTCAGCTATTTAACTTACTACCCAGAAGCACAAAACCTATGGATACCCTTTTTTCTATCCTCGCACCCATGATTTTAGTAATCATTGGTTATAGCGTCGGTTCGACCAAAATTGTCCATCAAGGCAACAAAGCCTTAGTAGAGCGCTTGGGTAAGTACAAGAAAACTATAGAACCGGGGGTAAACTTCATCGTACCTTTTCTAGACCGGATTGCAGTCGAGGAGACAACTCGGGAGCAGGTTTTAGACATTGAACCCCAACAGGCACTCACTATAGACAATATTTCCGTGGAAGTTAATGCCGTAGTGTTTTGGAAGATTAAAGATCTCTACAGAGCCTACTATGACGTGGAAGACGTGGAGGAGGCAATCCAGAATTTAGTCACAACTACCCTACGCTCGGAGATTGGGAGACTGAAATTAGATGAGACGTATTCAAATAGAACGGAGATAAATCAACATTTGTTAGGTCAGCTCAAAGAAGCTGCGGACAGTTGGGGTATCGAAGTAGTTCGCGTGGAAGTCCAAGAGATTAAACTTCCCCAGACGGTTTTGGATTCCTTAGAGAAGGAGCGAGCCGCTGAGAGTGAGAAAAAAGCCGCAATTTCTGAGGCAGAGGGTGAAAGAGCTGCGGCAATTGCCAGGGCACAAGGCACAGTGGAATCAATTTCCATGATCTCAAAAGCCATCCAAGAACAGCCCAATAGTAGGCAAGTCTTGCAGTACCTGCTCGCTCAACAATATGTAGATGCCAATCAAAAATTGGGAGAAAGCCCTAATTCTAAAGTAGTCTTCATGGACCCCAAAGCATTATCAGAAGCAATGACCGATTTGCTGGGAGAAACTGAAACCCCAATTAGCGGTCGTTCGGGAAATGGATCTCCTAATAGTTAATAGCTAAGACCTGATAGAAAAAAAACATGAAAAACCAACAACCAACAATTAAATTAGCTACTACGCCAGACGGCATCAGCCACCTGGCAAACATCACGCATTTCAACGATATCGTGAACTCGGAGAATGTCGGCACCAGCAGCGATTGCCGCGCAACAGGCAGCAGCTGTGCCCCAAACTCGACGCTTAGGGTCTGGTTGATTGAGAATGCGACCGATAAAACTTTTGCGAGAAACCCCAACTAAAATTGGCACCCCTAGAAACCCAAAGGTAGATAGTTGCCGCAGGATGTCTAGATTTTGCTCGGCAGTTTTGGCAAAACCAATACCAGGGTCAACAATCAGATGCGATCGCTCGATCCCCGCAGCGATACAAGCAGCAATTTGACGCTCCAAAAATTGGTAGATTTCACCAATCAGATCTTGATAATTAGTTAATTGCTGCATGTTTTGGGGCGTGCCTCGGATATGCATTAAAACTAACGGTACGCCCAGCTGAGCAACGACAGGTAGCATATCCGGGTCAAACGTGCCGCCGGAAATGTCATTGACCAGATCGGNNTCGCCCCCTGCCACTATAGCTTGTTGGGCAACAGATGCCCTAGTTGTATCTACAGAAATCGGCACAGATAATACCGAGCGCACAGCCTCCACCACGGGCACCACCCGCTTCAGTTCTTCTTCAGTTGAAATTTGCTGGGCACCCGGTCGCGTCGATTGTCCGCCAATATCAATAATATCGACACCCGCTGCCACCAGACGCTGAGCTTGTGCTAAAGCAGCATCTAGGGTATCAAATTCACCCCCATCACTAAAGCTATCCGGGGTCACATTTAACACACCCATCAAGTATGTTCGCTCTCCCCAGTGGAAAGAACGTTCCCGGATTGTTATTTGTTGTTTGTTGTTT
>DNXU01000318.1 GCA_003505715.1 Cyanobacteria bacterium UBA8803
GGTTGATTTTGACTCATTACGCCAATGCTATCTGGTTTTAGCTGAAACAGCAGAAGCCTCACGCTGAATAAGGAATACGAATTTCCGCATCTTACTACCACTGGATATCGTGTTACGAGCAAAGCGTCACGAATTTACAATTGTTTTGCTTGGACTGCGGGGGAAGATGACCGTTGGTGGAATCCTTTAGAACCGGAAAATCCCTACTATTGGCCGGAAGGCGTACCAGCAGAATTAACTATTGCTGCTTTTATCCAAGCTTATCAAACTCTGGGATATGAACCGTGCGATCGCGCTGAAATAGTATTTTTAGCGGAGTAGCGCAAAGGGGTAAAAGTTCTCGCCTCGCCTCGCCACTACTCGCAAACCGACGGTGCTGAAGATATCATCCGCCCTAGAGCTGTAGAGGCGAAACGCACAACGGCAGCAATCGGGGGCGTAGCTCCACGAACCGCCACGCAGCAGCTTAACAGGATTATCATTATCATACCAAGCCCGACCATCTGACGGCGCACCTTGATAATTCTTATGCCAGGAATCTGCACACCATTCCCAGACATTCCCGTGCATATCATATAGCCCAAAGGCATTTGCTACTTGAAAGCTACCTACCGGGGTAGTTTGCTCCCGATACAATCCCTGAGCACCTGAACCGTAAGTGTATTGACCGTTGTAGTTCGCCAACTCAGTAGTTATAGTTTCACCAAAATGAAACGGCGTTGTCGTTCCGGCTCGACAAGCATATTCCCATTGAGCCTCAGTGGGTAGCCGATACTTCCGACCAGACTTTTTAGAAATTCTCTGGCAAAACTCCACTGCATCATACCAGGATATCCTCTCTACAGGTAGGTTATCGCCTTTGAAAGAGGATGGGTTGGGTTTCAATTCACGCTTGAGTTTAGGTAAAGCTGCTACCGCTTGCCACTGAGCTTGAGTAACACTAAACTTGCCCATGTAGAAAGGCACAATCTCTCTGGGGTGCCGCAAGCCTTTAGAGCCGCATCCTGCCTTATCCCTTAAACCAGTCCTAAAAGTGCCACCAGGAATAGCTACCATTTCCAGAGTTACCCCATTCCCCAAGTCTTCTGTAAAGTATTGCGCCAGGTGGCGATCGCGACTGATTTCCCGACTCTGTTCGTCTACAGTTACTACCTCAAATTCAAACCAAGGTAAATACTTTTTCAGCCGCTGTTTTACTTGGAGCGATTTCTGCTTTTGCAGTAAACAGAAGGCGGCATACTGTACTTGCCAGGATTCATCCTCTAGCGCTTTGAGCACCAACTCTAAGCCAGCTTCCCCATACTTGAGTGCCTCAGATAGCGCTGCAATTCTCCCCTCAACCGTCACCCCTGCCAAGCGCCTGGTGACTCCTGGGAGTCCTCCCAATACTACACCCGTTATCGGCACAGGTGCTTGACCTCCTAAGACTGCATCATCCTTTCTGGGTTGAGCCACTGGCTCTGAAGGTGGCTCCACAGGTGGTTGATTTTGACTCATTACGCCTTGGTCATCTTTCCTATTTCTGTTTTATAACCAGTAAAGTAATGTCATCAAACACCTTTTGAGAGCCAATATGCCGCCGCACATCACTAATGACAGCATCCTTAATTTCAGCAGCACTCCCTAGGCGATGAAGTTTGACTACCTGAGTTAACCGCTCCAATCCATAGTACTCTCCATCGAGATTTTCAGCTTCAGTAATGCCATCGGTATAAAGTACCCCGATATCCCCTGGATGCAACTGCACTTTTTCTTGGGCGATAAAGTGGGCAATCTCTTCATCAAGTCCGATCGGAAAGCCTAAATCTATCGTATCAATGCGCTCGATTTCACCTGCTGCTCGGACTACAATCATCTCTTCATGCTGACCGCTCAAGCTCAGGACTCCCCCGCAGTAGTCTAATAAGGCTAGAGTCAAATTTTTATCCGACTTCATCCGGTCTATGTTGTGATAAATGGTGCGGTTGAGAACATCTAAAAATTGTACTGGATCGGTAACGTTACATTCCTGGAGTGTCCTGACAGCTGTTTGGGTCATGAGCATCAAGACACCACTTTCTAAGCCATGCCCGGTCACATCACCGATACTAATTTTAACCTTACCATTCTGGGGTAGCACGTCGTAGTAGTCACCGCCCACTTCATCAGCAGGTTCCATAAACCCAGCAATTTCTAACCCCTCAATAGCTTCGAGTTCCGCTGGTTTGGGTAAGATCATCTGTTGCAGTTGGCGGGTTACCTCTAACTCAGCGCTCAGACGGAGATTTTCTGCTTTTAGGCGTTCGTTGAGAGCGATAATTTCCTCATTTGCTTGAGCGAGTTGAGCGGTGCGTTCGGCTACTTTATCTTCTAGGGTTTGATAGAGGCGGGCATTTTCGATGGAAATAGCTGCTTGAGAGGAGAGAATTTTTAATACCTCCAACCGGGCGGAAGTAAAAGCGCCTGCAATCAGATTGTTCTCCAAGTAAAGGATACCCATCAGGTTCCCTTGATGAATGATGGGAGTACACAAGACGGATTTGGGTTGGTTCTGGATAATGTAGGGATCGGCAGCAAAGGTAGTTTGCATCGTGGCATCATTGATGACCAAGGTCTCTTGAGTGCGTTCTACATAATTGATTAGGGAGAGCGGAATTGCTTGGCTATAGGGAACTGGACTAAAGGGTAATTGAGACTGTTGATCGATACATTGAGCTTCAACGATCCAGCGACCATCTTCAGGCATGAGCAGATATAATTTTTCGGCTCCTGTATTGGCGATCGCAACTTGCATTAAATTGGCTAGCAGTTTATCAAGGTGAATTTCCTCTGATAGGGCTTGAGAAGCTTTGATAACTGTTGCCAAGTCCAGAAACTGCGCACTCGTTGTAGTCGTAGCTGTGACCGTTCCCTCGATAGTCGTGACAATTCTTTGACCGGGATGAAGGTTCTTTTCTTGGTCAAGGATGGGCGCGAGTAATTGGGGATAGCGCTCTCCTAAATCTTTAACTTTTGCCGTAGCTCCCCAGCGGACATAAGCATAGTAGGCATCTGTGAGGTAAACTTGGCCAATTTTCTCTTTGCCCCAGGTCAGATAAAATTTGGCAGCTAGTTCCTCTGCTAGGGCTTCTTCGTTAATGTAGCCATTTTCTTTAGCTGTTGTTATGGCACGGTCGTAGTAGGTCATTGCCTCAATATAAGACCCTAGCACCCGATGCCGCTCTGCTTCTACTAGATAAAATTTATGCAGGTGATTCATGGGAGCATGATCTGCCCATTTTCTCATCTTTTCTTGGTTTTGCGACACTCGATCGAGCAGCGCATCTTGCTCGGATTTATCGACATCAGGATATAAAGCGAGGGCAGTTAGAGAATCGTACAAGTGGAAAACCGTTCCGCTGAACAATCCCGTAGCACCGTCTAGATATAGTACCCCTTGGGTGGCATTCTCCCTAGCTTGGGGATAGTCTCCAAACAGATAACTGAGGATGAGTTTTTGTAAATAAAAATAGTGGAGTCCGAGTCGGTCATTGGCAGTTTGGTGCAGGGGGAACATCTCCGCCTCATTGTAGGCTTCACCCAATAAACAACCGGGATTTTTAGTACTGAAGATCAAATTTAAAACAGCCTGGTGAAAGATTTGGTTGTAATTTAAGACGGCTTCTTGCTTGAGATGAGCTAGAGCCTGATTGTAAGTTGTTATTTCTCGTTCCAGGGCGGTTAGCTCCAAACCGCTGAAATAAGAATAATGGCACCAATTCATGGCCGAATAGCTAGCAAATTCTAAATCGCCGTTTTCGACGCCACTTTGATATGCTTGCTGTAACAGGGGAAAGGTTTCTTTGAGATGAGTTTGCCAATGGAGGGTGAAGGCAGCAACCTGGTCGAGGGTTTTGCTCTTAATTTCCTTAGTGTTTAATCCTGCCACTAAATTTAACGCCAATTGACCAAATTGATAAGCTTGTGGAATGTCTTGCACTATCGCGTTTAAAATAGCTGCATAATTCGCATAACCAAAGGCTGAGAACGGAGAATTGCCATAGGCGATCGATAAATTCACCTGTTGGCATGGGATTAGCGGTAACAGTGCAGGCGCTGCAACGTAGATAGGAGAAAATAAACTTGATAGCATGTGCATAGCGGCTAGCTTGCAGGCATCAGTCATGGGAGGCAGGTTAATTAAATCCGCGATCGCCTTCCCAGCCAAAGCCGCTGCTGTTTCCGCTAGTCCCTGCTGAATATCCAAGGGGGTAGGGGACTCAGGTAAGTTCACTCCCAGTAACTCCAGCACTTGCAACCCAATCCTGACGGCTTCTAGTTGTTTGCCTTGAGCCATGCAAGTTTGGATTTTGACTTCATAAACTTTCACTCGATCGAGCAGGGTTTTTGCCTGTTGCAAGACAACCGTTGCCCACTTTTCCATCTGCTCAAAGTCGGTGCTGAGGTATGCTGCTTCTGCGGCACGGGAGTAGAGTTCTAGCGTGAGTTCGTACTGAGTTTGCCAGCTGTCAGGGACGAGGAGTTCTATCCCTACCGTTAAATACTGTTTGGCAGCAGCACTGGCTGTCGCTGCTAATGCTTTACGGCCAGCCCTAAGATTTAGTTGTACTAGTTCATCTCGCTGTGTCTGCTGGTTGATTAATTTGGCCCCCATATTTAACTGGTTGACAATATCGAATATCTTTTCTTCTTGTTGCTCTAGGGGAGTAGTACTTAATAGGAGTTGCCCGATTTTGAGGTGGGTTGATTGTTTTTGGGATTCAGGAATTAGGGAATAGGCTGCTTGCTGTACTCGGTCGTGCAGAAATTTGTAAGGTACTGTGGCAGCGGATTTGGTAACAGATGTAGAGGGAAGGGGGGATTGGAAGAATTTGTAAATTTCATTGACGGGGATGATTAAACCTTCTTGTAAGGCTTGCCAGAGTTCGGCTGCTGTCTCAGCTGGGGATTTCTCGTAGACAATCGCTAGAGTTGCTAGGTCAAATTGGTTGCCTATGCAGGCGGCTAGTTTTAATACAGTCTGGGTGGTGGCAGGAAGCTTTTGCAATTGAGTTGCCATAAATTCAACTACGTCATCGCTGGCTGCGATCGCTCTGACGTTGGCTATGTCGCACTGCCAATAGCCGCTATTAAAATCAAAGGAAATTAGTTCTGCTTCATGTAGAGCTTTGAGGAATTGATTAGTAAAGAAGGGGTTGCCTTTGGTTTTGGTCAGAACTATTTCGGTTAAAGGGATGGCTCTTTCTAGCGGACAACTTAGGGTATCGGCAATTAGGCAGTTGAGGGATGTGCGATCTAAGGGTGTCAAGATAATTTGATTGACGGTTGCCTTAGTTTTTTTTATCTCATCCAAAATCCGCATGAGGGGATGGGCGGCAGATACTTCGTTATCTCGATAGGCTCCAATCAGTAATAAATAACCGCTAGATGTTTCGCTCATTAGCAATTTCATCAGATTCAGCGAAGCGGAGTCAGCCCATTGCAAGTCATCAAGGAAAATGACTAGAGGATGCTCGACATTAGTAAATATCCGGATGAATTTCTGAAATAGTAGATTGAAGCGATTTTGAGCGGCGCTACCTTCTAGTTCTGGGACGGGAGGTTGTTTGCCAATCAACAGTTCTAATTCTGGGATAACATCAATAATAACTTGGCCGTTGTCCCCTAGGGCTGCGAGGATTTTTGCTTGCCATTTCTGTACAGCAGTAGCACTTTCGGTACATAGCTGCCGCATCAAGTTCTGGAAGGCTTGCACTAAGGCGGAGAAAGGAATGTCACGCTTGAATTGGTCAAATTTTCCTTTAATAAAGTAACCCCGTTGGCGCACAATGGGTTTGTGAACTTCATTGACTGCGGCGGTTTTACCAATTCCGGAAAAGCCTGCAACTAGCATCATCTCAGTACTACCTGCGCTGACGCGGTCAAAGGCGGCTAATAGAGTGGCAACTTCGGTTTCCCTGCCGTAGAGTTTTTCCGGAATCGCAAAACGCTCAGAAATGTCCCGGCTGCCTAACTCAAAGGGAGCAATACTGTTTGTAGCCGAGTAGTCTGTCAAACATCTTTGCAGGTCTTGTTTGAGGCCAAAAGCTGTTTGATAGCGCTCTTCAGCTGTTTTCGCCATCAGTTTCATTACGATGTCATTTAAGACTTGCGGGATGGCAGGATTTATAGCAATAGCAGGAGCGGGTTGACGAGCAATGTGACAATGGACTAATTCCATCGGGTCAGCAGATACAAAGGGGAGTTGTCCTGTCAGTAGTTCGTAGAAAGTTACTCCTAGGGAATAAAAATCAGTGCGATAATCAATTGCCCGATTCATCCGTCCCGTCTGTTCTGGGGATATGTAGGCTAGCGTCCCTTCTAAGGTATTTGGGTTAGTAATTTCCTGGTTTTCTCTAGGTAGAAGGGAAGCAATGCTGAAATCAATGATTTTGACCTCTCTAGTTTGAGGATTAATCAGAATATTGTGGGGTTTGATATCCTTATGGATTACTCGGTTGCGATACAGTCCTTCTAGCACAGTGACAATTTGAATAGCGATCGCCAAAAATTCTTTCAGGGAGTGAGAATTTTCTCCCATCCCCCCATCTCCCCATCGTTTCAATTCCTGGTGGAGGGAAATCCCACCAAAGTCCTCCATCACTAAGGCAAAACCGTGGCGATAGTTTTCTAGTTTTAAGTGTTTGACAATTCCCGGCAAGTTGAGATTTTGGGCAATGGTGTACTGATTACGGAACTGTACCAGTTCATTAAAGGTCGGGTATTCTTCCTTAAGCAATTTGATCACAACTGGTGTTTTATCAGTTTCAGCAATTCCTCGATAAACCTGGGTTCTCAAACCAGAATAAAGTTGTTCAGTGATATAATAGCCGGGAATCGTCATCATAGTTGGCAGCAAACAAAAAGTCAAAAATGAAAAGTTGGAAATTACTAATTAAAAGCGAAATGCCAAAAATTAAAAAGTAAAAAGCGCAAAATGGTTGGAAGATGACTCACCCCTACATCGGATACTTTTTTATGGGAAACTGTCTAACTCGTGTTCAAAGCCGATTTGAGCAATATCTAATCAACTCCTGCCTTGATGCTGTGCGAGCAAGGGCAGAGCGATCGCTTAAAGATTCTTTATTCGTCCCTGATTGAGTCTTGCCAGGACTTAAAACGACTGGCGCTTCCATTTTACACGGACTCTTCCGGAGGATGAGCTTGCCGGAAAGGCTCTGAAAAGGAGTGTATTAAGGATTTGAGGATTTAGGGAAATGCAACCGCTGGCATCGAAAAGTATGGCTTTGTCTTCTGGGTTGCCCCGTTGGTTACCCTTGATACACCCTCCTCAAGGCCGTGCGATCGGTTTACGATCACATCACTGGAGCTGGTAATTAAAGCAGAAATAGATGGTGTCAGAGGATTTAGGAATCATGATTCAGATATTCGGAGACTTTGTTGAAGAGCTAAGCACTAGCCAGGAATACTTGATGGTTGGATTTTCACCCAGCTCTATCCCACTCAAACAGCGCTGGCGCAACAATGGATTATCAGCAGATTTTTTAGCCGACTACTTGAGTACCTTTTTCCCTGGCGATGAGAATGACCCCAGCACCCTTACCAAACAAACCGAGATCAAGAGTGCGGTGGGCTATATTGCCAATGAGCTGTTAGAAAACGCGATGAAGTTTAACGACGACACATTGCAGTACCCCATTAGCATTGCACTGCACTTGCATCCAAACCGATTGGTGTTCCTCACCAAGAATAGCGTTTCTCCTGAAAGCGTGGGTGAGTTTCAGGCATATCTGAAGGAGTTAACGACCTCAGACCCTCAAGAGTTGTATATTCGCCAGTTAGAACAAAATGCAGAAGACGAAACCAGCACAGCTTCTAGGTTAGGGTTCTTAACCATGATGGAGGATTATGCAGCTACGTTAGGCTGGAAGTTTGAGACTGTGCAAAAGGAGCCGGAAGTCCTTACCGTTACCACAATGGTGCAGTTGACCGTGTAGGCTGCCTAGATAGCCAATACTATATAACGAGCTGGAGCAATGGAGATTAAGAAAGAAACTTACAGCATAAATTACAATACAGCAACTGCGACCGTAAGCTGCGAAGGTTCCCTGCGACTAAGTGGGAATGAAGAGTATGGGCCTATTGTAGAATTACTTGATCATGTGGCGGATAGCGAGCCGCCAATCCTAACCCTCGATCTGCGGCAGCTAGAATTTCTCAACAGCTCTGGTATCAGTATGCTGTCGAAGTTCGTGATTAAGGTGCGTCAGAAAAAGAATATTAATATCGTAGTGCAAGGTTCTCAGAACATACCTTGGCAGGGTAAGTCCTTGAAGAACTTACAAAGATTGATGCCTACTTTAAAACTGGAACTGGAATAGCCCATCCATCAGGAATCCGAGCGA
The DNA here is from genome assembly GCA_003505715.1 of Cyanobacteria bacterium UBA8803. Classification (GTDB taxonomy): domain Bacteria; phylum Cyanobacteriota; class Cyanobacteriia; order Cyanobacteriales; family Coleofasciculaceae; genus UBA8803. The sequence goes on from DNXU01000318.1 coordinate 8,385, forward strand.
GTTCAGTTGATTACTTTATAGTAACGGTCATTCGTCAGCGAGATGTTTCCTTGTTGGCTAATGACCGATAACGGAGAACCCAGGACTAGAGCTAAGTGATTACATGAACTTGATAGTAGCAGTCAGCCATCCAATGGATAACGTCACCTCACACTCTGCACATCCTGGGGCAACCTCCCAACCAGAGCTATCACCAGAACGGCTGCTTTTAGAAATAGAACGCTTGCGCCAGGAACTCGACGAGGTAAAGCGGGAGAAATCTGACCTAGAAATCTTGTTAGAGACGACTACCGAACACGGCGATACGATTGAAGCCCAGTTGCACAACCAAGCCGAGTCAGCGGTGCGTGACGGTGAGAAGCGCTTAGCCCAATTTTTAGAAGCTGTCCCCGTCGGCGTATTTGTGGTTGATGTGCTGGGTAGACCTTACTACGCCAACCAAATGGCTCAGCAAATTCTAGGTAAAGGTATTGTTGCTCAAGCTACTGCTCTGGCATTGCCAGAGATTTATCAAGCTTATATTGCCGGGACAGAGCAGCTCTACCCAGCCGAGCGCCAACCCATTGTTCAAGCCTTAAGAGGTAAACCCACCACTGTAGATGATATCGAGATCCGCCAAGGGAACAAGACTATACCTTTGGAGATGTGGGCAACTCCAATTTTTAACGAAAAGGGCAAAATTGTCTACGCCATCTCTGCCTTTCAGGATATTACCCAACGCAAGCACGCAGAAGCCGAGGGAATTTGTTTCACTCAAGAACTAGAAGCTAAAAATGCAGCCTTGCAAGAAATAGACAAGCTTAAGGATGAATTTTTAGCCAATACCTCCCATGAACTCCGCACCCCGCTTCATAGTATCATCGGTTTAGCCGAATCCCTGATTGAAGGAGCTACCGGACTTCTTCCGGCCACAACAGTTGCCAATCTAGAAATGATTGTCTCCAGCGGCAGGAGATTAGCCGCGTTAGTTAACGACATCCTAGATTTCGCCAAACTGAAGCATCACAATATCGAACTCCAACTCCAGCCAGTAGGAATGCGTGAAATTACCGATGTGGTGCTGAGGTTATCTCAACCCCTAATCGATCGCAAATCACTACAACTCATCAACCAGATTAATCCCAACCTGCCCCCCGTCCATGCTGATGAAAATCGGTTGCAACAGATTCTGCACAATTTAGTCAGCAATGCGATTAAGTTTACCGAAAAGGGTCAAGTAGAAGTATCAGCCTCATTAGTTATGGGGAATGGGTTTACCCTGA
>DNXU01000123.1:0-350 GCA_003505715.1 Cyanobacteria bacterium UBA8803
TTTACTGGACTGGCGCTCTAGCATCAGTCAATATTTACGGCGCGGTGGACGGCATTACATTTGAAGCTTTTGTGATTCAATAATTAATTCCTAAATTCTGGGAAAATGCTTGTGTGGTGATGGAAATGCGAAAATTCATCAAGGAGAGATGGTGAGAGAAGCGATTGAAAAAGCGGGAGCCAAACTAGTTTATTTATCTCCTTACTCTCCGGAGTTTTCCCCAATTGAAAATTTCTGGTCGAAAGTTAAAGATATCTTGAGAAAGACGGCAGCCAGAACCTACAAAGATTTAATCGATGGGATCACCAACGCTATGCATAAAGTGACTCAAGAAAACATTCGTAACTGGT
>DNXU01000123.1:375-6257 GCA_003505715.1 Cyanobacteria bacterium UBA8803
TCATGACTACGAGAAACGCTATAAATTACCGCACATTCTTGAGGCTATCGATTTTTTTCACAAATAAATCACTGAAAATACTCATCACTGTGCGCTTGCGAACTTTGATATTCGCACTCACTGACATCCCGGATTGCAGGGGTACTTCTCGGCTATTGATGGAAATTGACTGCTTGTCGATGCGAATTTCTGTCGGAAAGCGGTAAAATGGATAAATCTCATCGGGCGGCAGGGCATCAGACCCTATTCGCATCACCTTCCCTTTGATATCCCCAAATTCACTGTAAGGGAAAGAATCGACTCGCACATCTACGTTCATTCCTTCTTTGACAAAACCAATATCGCGGTTGGTGATAAAAACTTTTGCTACTAATCCCTCATCAGGCACAATTTTAAGAATGGGTTCGCTGCTCCTGGCTACAAAACCGGGGCCTTTAGCTTGGAGATCGAAGACAGTACCGCCGACAGGCGAGCGGAGTTCCTGATAGTTCAAGGTTAGTTTGGTTTCACTGAGTTGGCTATCAATCTCCCGGATTTTTTTATTGTTTTCGACAATAATTTTATTGAGCTGGCTGTTAATTTCAGAAATCTTTTTCTCGTTATCAGCTAACTTGGTACGCACGTCGGCTTCGGAAAAGGCAATGGTGTTTTGCAACTTTTCTTGGGCTTGAGCGATCGCTAATTTCAAGCGTTCTTCTTCTTGAGTCAAGCGAATGACATCGGTTTGGCGCGTATTCGTTTCCTGTTGCTGGCGGAGGAACTGGAGGCGGGCAAACCCTCCCTCTCTCACCAAGGGGTCTAAGCTAGCCGTAATTTCTTGATTAACGGATAAGATGTTTCTGGCATTGACGAGTTGGACGGTAGTCTGACTTAGTTGCTTGGTGAGTTGTTCCACTTCTAGTTGGGCAGCAGCAACGCGAGACCTAAGTTCGCTTTGGCTTGCTCGGAAGCGATCCTGTTGTTCCTGAGTCAAACCAATGCCACCAGTGGGCTTGCCCCGCATTTGGTTTAGTTGGGCTTGATAGAGTTTGCTCTCTGCCACCAAACTGGCTCGGTTTTCAGTGAGGGATTCAATCTCTGGCGGCAACTGAAGTATCCTATCCCCTGCCGCAGAGCCAGCAGCACCGTTCATCTGAGCGTAATAAAACTGATTTTCCTGAACTAGGGCTTGCCGAATCCTCTGGAGTGATTCAAATTGAGCTTGAGCTGCGGTTTGGTCAAAGGTCAGGAGGCGATCGTCTTTTTCCACCCGCTCACCCTCTTTTATATCAATATCTTTCACCACACCACCGACGGGAGCTTGCACCTCCTTTACCGCCCCTTGAGGTTCAAGCTTACCTTGAGCGGGAATAGCTTCCTCAATTTTGGCCACAAAAGCCCAGATCAGGGTTGCCGTAGTAACCCCCACAATCGTCCAGACAATGGCTCGCGACCATACAGGAGACTGTTGCAGAATAACAGGTTGATCGAAACGATCGGAGGCTTGGCTCGGTGCTGTTACTTTACCGTTGTTTGGTGAAGAAGCATCCCCAGGTTGATTTGGCGATCGCAATGTAATCGATTGATTTGAGTTACTTCCATTGCGTTGGTTCATACTTGGTTATTGGTTGTTGGTTGTTGGTTGTTGGTTGTTGGTTGTTGGTGATTGGTCATTGGTGATTGGTGATTGGTTGTTGGCAAAAAACAAAAAACAAAAAACAAAAAACCAACAACCAACAACCAACAACCAACAACCAACAACCAACAACAACTTAAAGCTGAGCTTCTTGTTGTTGATAGAGGCAGTAGTAACGTCCCTGAAGTTCCATCAGTTCCTGATGAGTGCCCTGCTCTACTACCGCCCCTTTATCCATCATCAAAATCATATGGCTGTTGCGAATGGTGGTCAGACGGTGGGTGATGAAAAATACCGTGCGTCCTTTGAAGGCTTCGATCAGGTTCAAACAGACTTGGCGCTCAGTATCGTAATCTAAAGCGCTAGTTGCTTCATCCAAAATCAAGAGCTGCGGGTTTTGCAGTACTGTGCGAGCGATCGCAATGCGCTGGCGCTGCCCACCGGATAGGGACGATCCCCGCTCTCCGACACGGGTGTTATAACCACTGGGCAAGCCCATTATAAAGTCGTGGGCACAGGCTACCTTGGCGGCTTCAATAATTTCTTCAGCTGTGGCTTCAGGATGGGTCAGGGCAATATTCTCTTGAACGGTGCCATCGAATAAGAGGCTATCTTGAGGTACGATCCCGACCTGACGGCGCAGGGAATAGAGTTCAACCTTGTTGATATCGTAATTGTCGATTAGAATCCGCCCGGAGTTGACCTCGTAAAGGCGGGGTAGAAGTTTCATTAATGTACTTTTACCCGAACCGCTTTGACCAACAATCCCAACAAATACTCCTGCCGGAAACTCTAGATTAATATTCGTCAACTGCCACGGGCCGCTAGTACCGAAGCGGAATGAGACATTTTCGTACTGAACCGATCCCTTAATAGCAGGCATGGGAATGTTATAGCGGTCATTCTCATCGGCTTCCTGGGGGCTGTCTACAATATCGCTCAGACGTTCTAAGGAAAGAGCAGTTTCCTGGAAGTTTTGCCAGATGCGGGCTAAGCGTAGTAAGGGACTGGTGACGTAACCGGAAATAATCCGGAAGGCGATTAATTGTCCTAGGGTCAATTGCTGGTCTAAAACCAGATAGGCTCCTACCCAGAGTACCAAGAGGGCGGAGAGCTTGTTGAGAAAGTCACTGGTCGAGCCTGCTGCTGTTGAAGTTAAAACCGTTTGGAAACCTGACGAGACGTAACGGGCATAGCGCTCTTGCCATTGCCAGCGCGATCGCAATTCTATGTTCTGCGCTTTTACAGTTTGAATCCCTGAGAGAACTTCCACCAAATAGGATTGGGTCTCGGCATTTCGTTCTGCCTTGGCTCGTAACTGTCGGCGTACAATTGGGGAAACGATGAGGGTTAGCAAAACAAACAAGGGAATCGTCGCCAGGGAAACCAGTGTCAGCACCCAGCTATAGATAAACATGACGACGATGTAGATCACGGAGAAGATGGCATCAAGCACCACCGTCAGAGCGGTTCCCGTGAGGAACTGGCGGATGTTTTCCAATTCGTTAATCCGGCTGGAGAGTTCCCCCACGGGCCGTCGTTCAAAATAACGCAGGGGTAAACGCAGCAGGTGGTCGATAATTTCCGAACCTAAACTCATGTCGATCCGGTTGGTGGTATCGACAAACAGGTAGGTGCGCAAACTGGAAAGAACAGCCTCAAAAATTGCCACCACTAACAGGAAAATACCCAGAACGTGCAGGGTATCGATACTGTTTTGCACAATCACTTTGTCGATAATCAGCTGGATCATCAACGGGTTGGCCAGTCCAAAAAGCTGTACGAAGAAGGAAGCAATTAAAACTTCCACCAGCACCCGGCGGTAGCGGCGGAGGGAGGGGAGAAACCACTGCAAGCCAAAGCGTTGCTTGGGGGTTTGCTTGGTACGCTTGAGGAGCAATACTGGTATAGATCCGGGCGGCAAACCGTCTTGGGTTTCGCGCTCGATCAAGGTGTCGATCAAATCGGCTTTCTTGCGGCGCACGATCCCAAGTTCCGGCACTCCCAGCACGATTTCCCGCTCGCTGACTTCGTAGATAATGGCAAAGCTTTCGTGCCACCGGACTAGAGCTGGCACTTCCAAGCGACTGACGGCAGATGGCGGTACGTTAACCAGTTGGGCATGTAATCCCAATAAATCGGCGATTGCTCCGCAAAGGGGTAGAGAGAGGCTGCCAGTACGGTTGATTTGATCGGTCATGATCCGGCGCATCACGTCCCGCCGGAAGGGCATCTGCCAATACTGGCTGAGCATCTGGAAGCAAGCCAAGGTGCCATTTAACATCCCCGTTCCCCGCACATGGGGATATTTGCGCCGTTTTTCAACAGTTTTTTGGTCGCTCTCCGGTGCTTCTGGGATGTCATCAGAGGCGTAGGGAATCTCAGTTATCTGTTGTTCGCCATCAGCAGTCTGAGGTACTCCCTCATTAGCCTCTAACCAAGGATCGCTAACTACTTCTACAGGTACAGGCGGTTGATCATTGAGGACTAACAAATCTGACTGCCTAAACCCTACGATGCGAGCAGGAGTGGTTCCGTTAACTTGGATAGGAGTTGAACTGTCTGAAACGTCCAGTTGGCTCCCAACGGGGCAATTCTCGATTGTTCCCCCCCCACTAACGAACCAGAAGCGATCGGGTTCTAACTCTAACTTGTCTAAGGACTTTACAGAGGGGGGAAGGTAGCGAACTACGGCTTCAATACAGGCTTCTTTAGCAACGTCTTTAAGATTTGTAACTCTACTCGCTTGCCTAGCAAACTCAGCACCGAGAAGTTCAAAGGCTTCAACCAGGGTGCAACGGTTTTGGAAAACCGCCACGACATCGGGTTCTCGCGACATCACCGCTAAAAATTCCCCTGCTGGAATTGTCAGGCAAACCGACTCTTCAGAAGCGGTTGCCGTCTCGCAAGGAACTCCCCGAATTAAACTTACCCAGCCAATAATTGCTCCCGGCTGCAACAATTGCAGGGGAACAGTTTTTCGGTTGGTCTGGTCATAACCTAACAAGCGTGCTTGCCCTTCGTATACAATGGCCACCTGATGGGGCATTTTGTCTGCCACTAAGATGGGCTGACCCATGCGGTAACGCAGCAGTTGACTTTTCTGTGACAACTTGGTCAGGGTTGGGGATGTCAATTGCTCGAAGGGGAATAAACTCCCCAGAAAATCTTGAATAGTCGCCTTGGTATAGGTCATTTGCCAGCTTTATTAAAGCGTTTGAGTTATGAGTTTTAACTTAGGAGTTTTGCGGTTTGAGGATAGAGGTTTTTTGCTGGATCTGCTCTTGCATCCAGGTGTTGAAGAGTTCGTTGAGCAACCGTTGACGCATCGAATCATCGAGTTGGGCGGGAAAAAACTTTTCCAGCCGTACAATGATAAACCATTCTCCCAAACGAGTGGGAGGCCAGAGTTGGCCAGGTTTGCTTACGGTCAGAATTTGAGCTAAAGCTGGGTGGGGTGTACTTAGCTCCACCGGACCCACCAATCCTCCTGTTTGCGCCTCTGGACCTTGGGAATAGTCTCGTGCCAGCTCAGCAAAAGCTTGTTCCCCTTCTTGGATGCGGAAGTAAAGTTCTTGAGCAATTGTAGCCTCCTGAGTGCGCAGCAAGGAATAGACGACCCGGTCTAGCTGACCTTTACGCTTGAGGAAATAGGACTCTAGTTTATTGCTCCAAGTGGCCTGTTTAAATTTTTCCACCTTCAGTCCTCGGACAGCCAGCTCTTCAGCTTGCTCTAGCGTCATGCCTTGACGCTCTAGCCATGCCAGACGTTCTTCGTCAGACCCGATCTGATTTTTTTTATCAAACTGCTGGCAAGCAAGAGTTTTCTCTTCAGGCGTACACTCGATCGTGGCAATGGCTCCATCAATAATGATTTCCCCCAAAAGTTGCGGCAGTAATTGATATTTAGCTAACAGGGGAATCACTTCCTCTGCTGTAATAGTTTGATCGCCAACCTGTAAAACGGCAGTCATCCTACTGAATGCCTCTCATTGTAGGGTTTTTTCATAGAGTACAGAGTGATTTTAAACATAACATCTCACCGCAACTCAAGGTAATAATCCCTCCACCAGATTATGTGAAACTTTACATTTAGCCTCTAGAAGAAGGATTTTTGCCTGATTTGCGGCGATGGTGTTGTATATCCTACCTGAACTCAATTGTATATTCTGCCCTTTAACTGTTCATCCGGATACGTTTTGGGTAGGGATCAAGGCTGAATGCAATTTAAATAGGCAGGAGGCAGACTTCGGAGTTCGGCGAGGCT
>DNXU01000049.1:0-8165 GCA_003505715.1 Cyanobacteria bacterium UBA8803
TAACGGAAGAAAAGTGGAGAGGCGCGACTTAAGTCCGCCTCGTAACATCTTTTGAGAATCCCCCTGATTTTATCTGGGGGAGTACGTCAAGTATGAATGCAACTTGGTATGACCTAAACTTATAGCCCGCCCGATCGGGTTGCCCCACCACTCCCCTTAATTTTTAGCTAAACGTTGCCGTTCTTGCGCCGTTACTTGAGTCAATCCTACTTGGTCGAGCAGAGCAAGCAGGGTTTCGCTGAGCGATCTATCACTAGGATCTGCCATCTGAGCCTTTGATATTTCAGCTAGGGCGTTATACCAAATTCCCGATCGCGCATAAACCAAGCTGCGATCGCGAAGGGTATGTGCTGGAGAATTGGAATCTGAAGTCACTTGGGCTAATTGTTGTTCTAATTGGGGTGTAGTCGGCACGCGCTCAATTGAACTCATTAAGCGAGGATTAGCTGAGGGCCGCCTGGAATTGCAAAGTAGCGTAACCGACCATATGTATACCTTCCCAGTTGCGAGTTCTGCTCGATCTGAGGGAAGTTCCACCTGCGTCATCCCAACTTGGGGAGAGTCGATATGTTTTTCAAACAGTGGGCGGGGAACTCCAGGCTCTACTAAGGTAAACTTGATTGGCACTGATACAGGTTGTGACAAGTACCAGAAGAAGGTGGGATAACCTGAAGTAGTCTGCCCGACATAATCTTTGGAGGGAATTAATAAGGTTAGTAAGTCTCCTGACAAGGATTGGTCGCAACCCCGCGAGCCAGAGCCTTGACTGCGTCGGGGATTGGGCTTTATGGGCGGCACGTATTGTTTGATAGCAGGGGTTGGTAATTGGCGTAATTGCTGAGTGCCATCAGCCTTCAGTGGTTCGTTCCCTACCCTGTCCGAGAGTGTTAGATTTGGAGAATTTGGCTGAGCGCTGGCAGGTGCTAGAAAGTTAAAATTCTTTGAATGCCTAAAAAAGGGTATTTGGGGTGAGGATAACAAACCAAACAGTTGCAGGGAAATAAGGGATGTTGTACCTGCGATTAGAGTTGCTAATTTTTGGAGGCTTGCCATGAAGTTAAATACCACCTAAATGATTTTAGATTTTAGACCTTCATTCGTTACCCCACGTTCAATTTTTAATTCTGAGGACACGATATCCTCGCTTTAATCCAAAACTTGGTAAACTACTGCTGGTTGCTCGCGGCCTCTTAGTATTACGCTACCAATGGGTTTGGTGGTGAATTTATTTTGTAGGTACTGGTAAGTTTCTTCATTAATTAAAATCCGGCAAATTCCCCCATCTAAAGATTTATCGTAACTTTCCAATCGAGAGGCCACATTCACACTATCTCCTAAAGTTGTATAGTCTACCCTTTGGGAACTCCCCAAGCTGCCAGTCACGACTGCGCCCGTAGCAATGCCCACTCGCATCGCAGTTCGGGGATATCCTTGTAACTGCCATTGTTGATTGAGGTTCTCCAACCGCTCGGCCATAGCTAAAGCACATTGAACCGCAGCTATAGCATCTTGGGCAATCTCGTCTGAAGTGGTACGGGGTATCGGTACGCCAAATACAGCCATGATCGCATCCCCGATAAATTTATCGACAATGCCGCCATGCTGTAATACTAACTCAACCATAGCTTCCATGTATTCGTTCAGCCAATCCATAAGAATTTCCGGCTCCATGACTTCGGCAACAGTACTGAACCCTTGGAGATCTGAAAATAGGACTGTAGCTGTCATTTTCCGCCCTTTCAGGCGTCCTTGAGCAAGTAACTCATGGCGATCGCGCCAAATTGCTTCGGCAATGGGTTGAGTAACGTGGCGTCCGAACAAATTCATTACTGTTTGCCGTTCCTGATGCTCTTCATGGGCAATGTAACCCGTGAGCAAGGTGGCAGATCCTAACAACGCTAGTGCTGGAGGGATCGCGGGTATCCACCAGCCACCTACAATAAAGGCTAGGTAGGTGCTGCCTGCTAGACTTCCCGTTGCTAACAACAGGCTAACTACTGTCCACAAGGGCAATAAATTACCCACACCTCCCGCATCTCGCAACGTCCAGCACAAAGTAGCACCTGTAAACGACCAGAAGACAATCCACAAGCCTTCTATTGGTTCAGACCAGGTCTTGATTCCCGATCGCCCTTCTAGTACTGCACTCAGAAAATGGCTGATGGTATTAGCTTGAATTTCCACCCCAGCCGTGCGTTCCTGGGTAGCGATGCGATCGCTGCTGTAAGGAGTATAGAAGAAATCATTCAAGCTAGTTGCAGTGGCTCCAATTAAAATAATGCGATCGCGCATCAAGTCCGTGGGTATCCGATCTTGCAGCACCTCGGTCATCGATACCGTGCGGAAGCTCCCACCAGCACCCCGATAGTTTAATAAAATTTGGTAGCCGCCGTCATCAGCTCTAACATAACCACCGTCATTGGGCGTAAAAGGTCGAAAAATACCCTTACCCCACTGGAAAACCTGGGGATCGCTGGCGGTGGGTTGGGGTAAGATATTCTGCTCTTCTAGATAGAAGAGAGCCAATCTCATGCCAAAAGAAACAGTCGGTTGGTCATTTTTGATTAGATAGAGCAAGGCTCGACGCAGCTTGCCATCGTTGTCTGCAACAATATTATTAAACCCAACCTGACCGAGTCGGTCGAGTACGGGTGGCGGAGCGATCGCTAAATTCGGTTCTGCCTCATTGAGGTTCTCAATACCAATCAAGTTAGGCGTACTTTGGAAAACCCGCTCTAGTTCGGCATTACCGGGTGGAACGGGTAAATCTCGATACAGGTCAAGACCAATGGCTTTGGGGTTTTGCGCTTTGATTTTCTCGATTAGCTGAGCCAGCACTAGATCCGGAATTGGCCACTGTCTGACCCGTTTTAGATCGGCTTCATCAATACCAACAATAACAATCCGTTCGTCACGAGTTTCTTGAGGACGCCAACGCACGTATTGGTCAAAGGCTGCCCATTCCCAAGACTCCAACCAACCGCACAACCTTAAAGCGATCGCAATTCCTGCTACCGTGGGAGCAACCAACCAGACACCGCGCCATTGCCAAATTCTTTGTTTTACATTGGAAAATAGGGAGAGGAATGAGGGAGAGGGATTTTTATTCCTTCGTTTTGAGCGATCGCTCATGGGCATTGATTGTTTGTAGTAACCACTTAAGTGGTTGAAAAGGCTGTATTTCCTCGCCCTAAAGCGCTGACTACGAACCTGTTGATACAAGAAAAGATGCTAAATGAATCAGCCCTACAAGCTTGAGGGGTTAGAGCGGCAAGATGCGTAAGTCCTGATTAATGCTGGGTATCCGAGCCAGCCAACGCAGCTTCAGGAACCTGTTGACCAAGATTAGACAATCGCTTCGTCTAATTTGAGCGAGACCCTGTAGTGGTATTGCAAATCAAGGCATCAGCCCTGGTAACTGAGCCTAACTGGGGAACACTACCTACAATAATACGCCCATCTGCTGTAACCGTCATTCCCTTTGCTTCCTGAATGGGATCGCCCGGTTGCCAGAAAGCAGGAATTGCGGACTGGGCAGGGGAAGGCGAAGAATTAGCCGATCGCCTAGTCCCTGAGGTTAACCCTTGCACCTCAGTCACAGCATACCTCCCGTTGATAGCATTGTCGTAGGGAGTAGCAGGTAACCCGCCCGTACCTGTGACGATAAAACTGCCTGCCACAGCGTTGCGACGAGCCAGACAACTATCGGCAATGACTTGGTCTGGTGGGATAAAATTGCTGGAGAGCGATGTCAGGGAATTTTGCAAAAAGGTGAAATCGGGAATAGTGACCGCACCACTGATACCCAGCGTCGAGGAAGCGGAGATATCCACTCTACCATTGCCACGAAACCGGAGAAAGTCTCCTGGGTTGCGCCCTACGGCAGTGGCTTGACCCCGATCGAAGAGGTCAGCTAAAAAGACATCTGAGTTAATTGTGATATTACCGCCTGCTCCTTGGAAGGCATTGGCAAGAATATCGCTATCTTCTAGGGCAATAAATAAGGTCGAGTTAATGGTAATGTTGCCGCCACCGCCAGTGCCGTCAAAGACGCTGGTGCTAATTAGACTACTATTGCTCAGGCGGGTATCTTCAGCGTTGATGGTGATATCGCCACCTCCTACTTGTGTGGACGTGGCTGTAATTTCACCGCGATTGGCTCTGAGGAGTTCGGTATTGATAGTAATATTACCTGCTGGGCCTGTGCCCTGACTGTTGGAGGTAACCGAGGCATCCGTTAATTTCAATGACTCAGTAGCAATATTGATGTCACCGCCATTACCTAAAGCTTCTGGGTTCACAGTGCTGGAAATGCTACTGTTGCTCACAGCAACCCCCTGTTGTGCCTGCACGAAGATACGTCCAGCATTTCCCTGCCCGCTGGTACTCGCGGAGAGTTCAGAGTTATTGCTCAGCAAGAGCGATCGCGCCGCAATAGATATATCATTGCCATTACCGATGGCTCCTGCTGCTACTGCACTAGAAGCCGAACTGTTATCAAAGGAGACGGTATCGCTGACTTTAATCTCCACTTGTCCGGCATTTCCCTGTCCTGCCGTCCTAGCTGAGAGTTGAGAACCATTGGAGAGCAAAAGGGATCTACCCATGAGGTCGATCTCCTCAGCGTTGCCAACGGCCCCCTCTGCCACAGCACTACTAATTTGGCTGCTATTAGTTAAGGAAATACTCCCGGTAGCCTGCACGGCGATCCGACCTGCATCTCCTCTACCCGCTGTAGAGGCACTCAGGCTAGCATTATGGTTTAGGGCAAGTGTATCAGTTTGGATCTCAATCTTGCCACCTGCACCGACAGCGTTGGCATTAACTGCTGTAGCGATCGAGCTATTATCCAGGTTGACAATATTGGCATCCCGTACTAAGACATTGCCAGCACTGCCTTGACCTGAGGTACTGGCATTAACAGCTGCACCATTAGATAAGGAAAGCGATCGCGTTTGCAAATTAATACTACTCGCTTGCTGAGCCACTGCCCCTGAGTTCACTGCTGTCGAAATAGTGCTATTACCAGATAGAGAAATCGACTCAGCATTATAGATAGAAATACTGCCAGCATCTCCCCGTCCCGCCGTACTGGCATTAACAGCTGCACCATTAGTTAAGGAAAGCGATCGCGTTTGCAAATTAATACTACTCGCTTGCTGAGCCACTGCACCTGAGTTCACTGCTGTTGAAATGGTGCTATTGCCAGATAAAGAAACCGACTCAGCATTAAGAACGGCAATAGTACCAGCATTCCCCGTGCCAGAGGTTGCTGCCGATATTTGAGAATTATTGGTTAGGGTAAGTGATGGAGTAAGCAGCTGGATCTCTTGAGAGTTCCCCACCCCTCCCAACTCCACTGCTGTAGTAATTTTACTGCCATTGGCTAAGGAAATGGTATTCCCAGCTTGTAGGTCTATACGTCCAGTATTACCCGTACCCGAAGTACTGGCAGCGATCGCACCATTATCCAAGGATATCGAATCGGCATCCCGTACCGTAATGCTGCCAGCATCTCCCCGTCCCGCCGTACTGGCATTAACAGCTGCACCATTAGTTAAGGAAAGCGATCGCGTTTGCAGATTAATACTACTCGCTTCCTGAGCTACTGCGCCGGGATTCACTGCTGTCGAAATAGTGCTATTACCAGAGAGAGATACCAAGTCAGCGTCCCTGACAAAAATGTCTCCAGCACTGCCATTGCCAGAGGTGCTGGCAGTGAGTTTCCCACTATTATCTAGGGCAAGAGACCGACTTTGGATATCAATAGTGCCACCGTCACCCCCAGCGCCAACCTCTACAGCTGTAGAAATGGAACTATCGCTTACGGTAACTAAGTTGGCATTGAGGATCTGAATAGTCCCAGCATTCCCCTGTCCCAAAGTGCTGGCGTCTAGGAAAGCTTGATTGGTGAGCGTGAGTGACGGGGTTTCAATAATAATATCACTCCCGTTACCTGAGGCTCCAGTTTCCACTCGGCTCAAGACTCCTGCACCTTCATCAAAAGAGACTGACTCGCTGGCTTGAATAGTCACCTTGCCAGCATCGCCAGCTGCAAAAGTACTGGAATTCAAAAAAGCCCGATTGATACCATGAACTTCCGGTGCCGTAATGTTAATATCGCCGCCACTACCCTGCCCTTCGGTGAGGCTTTGCACTCCACCTCCATCAAAGGATACTCTCTCGCTGGCTTCCAGGATGACATCGCCTCCAGCTCCTTCCCCTGTGGTCAAAGAACTTAGCCGAGCGCTATTGGTAAGAGAGATAGTTGAGGCTGTAATTTCAATGTTACCTCCCATCCCCTGTTGGTTTGTAAGGCTCTCAACTCCACCACCATCAAAGGAGACTGCCTCCTTGGCTGCAATACTGACACTGCCAGCATCTGCTGCCTCAATACTACGGGTTGATAGTAAAGCACCATTAGTCGCTAAGAAAGAATTGGCAGTGACCGTAATACTACCCCCGATCGTGCCCGGAGCGGTGCTAAAACTTTGGGTAGATATTTTATCTTCAATAAAAATATCACCCCCACTCTTAAGAGTAATTGTTCCCCCCGCTAAGCCGTCGGATAAGATGGCAGCCTGAAGAGTAATGTCCTCAGCTGCCAGTAGGGTGATATCACCACCATTGCCATCAGTGGGTTGGAGGAAGGGAGAGGTATTAATGGCATCTGGAATAAATGCTGCATCGCTACCGCCGTTCATTGTCAGCCTACTGCGAGCATCGATAACGACAGGTCCACCCCCGTTATTTCTGGTATCAATCGAGTCAACAGTAATGCCGTTGATGCTTGGCAAGGCTGGGTTAGGCAAGTACTGGTTGGTTAAAAGGACGGTGCCCCCATTACCTGTATTGAAATCAAAAACCTGGATATTGCCGACAGTGATATCGGCACTGGTGGCACTGGCTCCGGGGTTAGGATTTAGACCAGTTGGGTCAAAATCTCCTGGAAAACCAGGAACTAAGGCCCAATTAATTCCTGCTCGAACATCTAGAGTAGCATTGTTACTACCATCAATTGCGATCGGTGTCCCATCTGAGAGCGCGAACGCAGCTAGACTGGCTAGGAAGGGATCGGGGTGATTCGGATTAATCGTATTGTCCGGTGTATCGGTACTTTCAACTATTACATTACCCAGGGTGACGCTACCCCCTGCCAGAATATGGAGAGAAGCGCCTACATAGTCCCCTAAGGTGACATCTCCCGTAGCCAGAATAATCGGATCTTCCTGACTCAATAGATTTCCCACACTACCATCAAGGGTTTCAATCCGAAAAGCTCCTCGACTCCAGTAATGAGCATTACCTTCTACCCTATTAGCAGAGCGCAGTACCATATCCCCACCAGAGAACAACCCACTCAGGGGATGATTCAAGGCAAAAATACTTAGGTTTTGATTGCCTTGAACCAGTAACTGACCCCCAGCTGAGGCGATGAAGGGATGGGTGGTACTATCGAGTATCTGCACTGTATCTCGTGCGAAGAGTGTTAAATCGCCCCCAGCTTGAAGTTGACCTTGTAAGTCAAGATTGCCACCAGCTAGAGTAAGATTTTGTCCAGCTCTTAGATCGGCAGCACTAGTAATGGAGGTACTAGATTGCTGAGTTCCGTATTGCAAGCCGATGGGTACATTCACCATTAACAGAGAAGGCGCTTGAGGACTAGTAGCGCTGAACTCGCTGCCATCTGGAAAGGTGAAAGAGTTTGCCGTAGTTGCCGTAAATGAACCTTTGACATCTAACCGAGCATTTGGCCCAAACATGATGCCATTAGGATTGAGCAAAAATAGGTTAGCATTCCCCAATACTCCCAAGGTTCCTAGAATATCGGAGCGATCGCTTCCAGTCACCCGACTGAGGATATTACCAATTTGGTCAGGATTGGCAAAATAAACCCGCTGTCCTTCCCCAACATTAAACTCCCAAAAGCTGTGAAACAGATTTAGACCGCGAGCGGCTCCCCCCTCAATCAAGTCAGCTGGTGACCCCCCCACATTACCATTGGGCACGATCGCCGAACCTTCAGCTCCTAGCGTACCATCCGGCACGATCTGAGTTAAAGCGCTATCGCCTAGGCAAATGATTAAGGTGATAGCGGTCAAAAGACTAGTGATACCACTTCTCCAGGGGAGCATGTCACTGTTGCAGATCGAGCCTTTGCCCTC
>DNXU01000049.1:8196-13597 GCA_003505715.1 Cyanobacteria bacterium UBA8803
CTTGGGAGAGGGGGGCAAGACTTTGGTTTCCCTTCTCTCCGAGTTAACACATTCCCTTCTCTCCGAGTTAACACAGGGGTGCAATACTCCGGTTCCCCTTCTCTCCGAGTTAACACAGGGGTGCAATACTCCGGTTCCCCTTCTCCCAAANNAGGGGTTAGGGGATGAGGGCTTACAAATATGACATGCTCCCACATTCTATTCTCCACTGCCAAATTCTCTCATTCCTAATCAGTGTTGACCTATTAAAAACCTATATCTTCATCATTCCTTTACAGAAATTACCTGAGGCTAATTTGTTTTCAAGGCTTGGCAAATAATAATTTTAGCTCATTAGTTCACAAATCTACAAATTTGAGATTGTATTTTTTTAGTAAAGTTCCGGTTCAGTCCTTGCTTTTCCTGTTTAGCTTAAGTTAAGCTGAATCCTATTCAAATATTATTTTTTACATATGAGCTGGCCAAATTAAGGCTTTATTATTCAGAGAATTAACATTAAACATCAGGAGTAAAACCATGCATCCCATTAAATATTTATTTCACTTAATAGGCACAGCTGCCGTTATTGGCATTGGCTTCAACTCCACTTCAGCCCATGCTCTTACCCTATCCTTGGCAGGAAATGTTATAGCTAATAATATACAAGATAATACAACTGAAGATCTCGATCCTCTTGCAAACATTATTGACTTTAGATTTACCAACCAAGCGCTTACCGATAGCTCTGGTGATACTGCGACCGTTAGTGGACTGGTGCGTGCGAGGTGGGGCAGCGGCTCGCTATCTACAGAGATTGGCGCGAGCTTAGGGGGTGTACTCTTAACCCTCAGAGAGCTAGAATTAACAGCATCGGCCAGCAACGAAGGGTTATTTAACTTTACCAGCAATTTAATTACATTTTCTCATAATTTCAATTACCAGTTCGTGGGCAGAACAGGAACACCACCGAGCCAGTTAACTGCCTATCAACGGCTTTCTGGAGAGTTTAACAGTAACAGTACTAGTGTTATTGTAAATAGCAATAATAGTGTGACCTTTGATGGGTTTGTAAATAATTCCTTGATTGCTTCTCTGTCATCTGGTCAAACAGCTGCTTTAACAATATCTACAATTAATATACCAACAGCATCTAAAACCTTTTCTAATGCGAATAGGGTTCTGGACAATCCACTCCTAGAAGGCAAGATAGCGCCCCTGACTTTAGCGGCAGGCCAAACCCTTAAGCTTCCCAATAGTGCTTGCTTGCTTGTCGCCGATCAAGACCCTGACGAGCCATTGCTAACAGATGCGGATGTAGAGAAAAGTTGCTCGCAAAGCGTTCCCGAACCTTCTTCAGCCTTGAATCTATTAGCCTTGGGCATTTTGGGAACCAGTTATTCGTGCCTAAAGCGCAAGCAGAAATAGCGGGAAGGCAAGGATCGGGAAGAGGGAAAGGGCGGGGGAAGAGGAATTCTGATTATTTGTTAACAAAAACCAAGAAGTTATACAATTCTTGAGAAAAGAGGTAGTTAGCTACCTGTTTCTGAGAAAATAAATACAGAGTAATTCCAAGAATTATTTAAGGTACGACGGGAAAATCATACCTTAGCAAAGGCCGACGGCTGATAGCTGGAGGCTTACCTGTTTTTAGGGAATTGCGATTGTCTGATCAAGTTAGCGATCGCGATTCCTCTCCCATTATCGTGTCCAATTTATTAACCATAATAAAATCTGTCGTAGGACGGGTTTCGACTTCGCTCAACCATCGTTTCGACTTCGCTCAACCATCGTTTCGACTTCTATCATGGCTGTTTACCGAACGCTCTCTCACCCTCTCATTCCTAAAACCCGGCAATGATTGCAACTGATAAATTAAATCCCCAGTATGGCGCTGCTAAAAAATCCGACAGCGTGAGTATCTCCGATCCAGAAGCAACTTTTCAAGTCATAGAAGAAGCTGTCCTCGGACTCTGGCACGTTGTTAATAACTTGACGACCATACAACCTCCGAAGCGAAATCGCTATCGCGTGACCATTTTTGGCTCGGCACGGATGCAGCCAGAAAGTACTCTTTATCAAGGAGTTCGGCGTCTGGCGAGCGAATTAACGGTGATGGGATGCGATATCGTCACTGGGGGTGGGCCGGGGTTGATGCAAGCAGCTAACGAAGGTAGTGTTATTGCCGATCCAGCAGATCTCACCCAATCCATTGGCATTCGCGTGAATCTGGATTTCGAGCAGGAGGTAAATCCCTTTGTCGAGCAGGTTTACGAGCATCGAACCTTTTTTTCTCGGTTACATCATTTCGTTCTCCTCTCCGATGCCTTTATCGTCGTACCGGGCGGTATTGGTACTGCTCTCGAAGCATTGATGATTTGGCAACTACTGCAAGTCAGGAAACTGCACGACACCCCCCTAATTATGATCGGGAAGATGTGGTTCGACCTGGTGGCTTGGGCGCAAGAGTATATGGTAAATGTCGAGCCGAGAATGGCGCATCCTGCTGACTTGATGATTCCCCATTGCGTCAATGACTTCGAGGAAGCGATCGTCCTACTCCAGGAATCTTATGAGGTATGGCAGCGTCGTCGTGAATAGTAGCGCTATTAATAGTAGATGTATCACCGGGAAGGAACGTTTAAAGGAATCGGGGGGCTTGACCTGTATTATCAAAGCTGGCATCCAGAGGGCGAGGTGCGAGCAATTGTAGCCATTGTCCACGGACTCGGTGGTCATAGCGGACTATTCGCTAATGTAGTAAAACACCTCATACCACAACGCTATGCTGTTTACGCTTTTGACCTGCGCGGTAATGGGCGATCGCCAGGTCAGCGAGGTTATATTAATGCTTGGGCTGAATTTCGAGGAGACTTGGGAGCCTTCCTGCAATTCATTGAGAGCCAAGAGCCGGAACGCCCACTTTTTGCGATCGCTCACAGCTTGGGGGCAGTAATTGTCTTGGACTGGGTGCTGCACTCTGCCAAAGAAGCATCAGCGTTGCAGGGTCAGAATATAAGCAAAAGCTCCCCTAACCCCCCAAATCTGGAGGGAACTAGAATTTTATCTGTGTATTCTCCCCCTCAAAGTTGCCAGGGATGGGGCGAGCAGGAGGTCGAGGGGCGAAAATGTTTAAGTCTTAAAGGTATCATTGCCTTAGCACCAGCCTTGGGGCAGGTTGGGGTATCACCCATCAAGGTACTCTTAGGACAACTGCTGTCACGGGTATGGCCGCACTTTACCCTAAATACTGGCATTGACCTAGCAGCCGGTTCGCGGGATAAAACAGTTTTAGACGCCTATGCCCGAGACTCGCTCCGACATACCCGAGCCAGTGCCCGTCTGGCTACAGAGTTTTTTGCCACCGTAGCCTGGATTCAAGCTCACGCTGCTGATTGGCAACTGCCGCTTCTGATTCTCCACGGTGGTGCCGATCGGGTAACTCCACCGGAGGGAGGTCGCCTCTTCTTTGAAGCAGTAAGATGCTCAGATAAAACTCGAAAAGAGTATCCTGAAGCCTATCACGAGCTTCATAATGACCTCGATTACCAAGAAGTGCTAACTGACGTGGCGAATTGGCTAGAGCAACATCTATAGCGTTCATAGTTCATAGTTCATAGTTCATCGCTCATGGCAATAGTCAATACAAAATGACCAATTACCAATCACCGAATAAATACTTGACCCATCCCCATACCCGTTTTGCGTCCGACTCCAGCAAATTGGGCAAAATGAGCGAGAGTAGTAGCGATCGCAGATTGTTCGCGATCTCGGAATTCATACCTTACCCATCCAGTCGTGCCAATTTCCGGCCCACCTTTGAGGTTAATTACCTGAGTTTTCAGGTCATAAGCACAAGTTAACCCCTGCCATTCCAGGGCGGGAAACTGCCATGCAGCTGGGGCAAAGGTATTCCAACGACGCAGTAGATTAGCAAATACCAGTTCTGGTAAAGGAAAAGGTTGAATGCATTGACCTTGTTTGAAGCTAGTTGGGGAAAGAAACTGAAGTTCAATTGCTTTGGACGGCGGAACTTGGGAGAGAAGTTCAAAGCTACTCGCGTGTAGCAGTTCTACCCACTTACCCAACCGACAGGGAATATCGGTTAAGGTAATTTCCCGTCCCAAGTTTTGACTGATGCCCCACAGTAGGGGTGAAAGCAGTTCTTTTTGTAATAGTCCTACCCTCAAGTAAATCTGTTTTGGCGAGATGGTTTGGATTGCAATAGAGAAGGGCAGAGTATTTTGTTGATGCAATTGTGCGGCTAAAGTTGCATCAGCCAAACTCAGCCAGTGCAAGCAGAGGGCGTGAAGAGCGCGTCCCAGGTTAGCAGGGAGGGCTTGTGCGGCAAAAACTGGGATTTGCAGGAGGTGCAGTTCGCGATCGTAGATCTCGATTCCTGTTAAGCAATAACTTTTTTTGCGCCATTCTACCGTTGTTGTTTGGTTAATCTGCTGGCAGAGATGCTCTATTAATGTGGGATAATATTTAGATTGGGATAATGCGGCCATTATCCGAATTACACCATCCCGTTGACGTTGTGGTATCCAAACCGGGGTGTGTTGCCCCTCTGGTAACCAATGAGTTAGAGGCGTTGATTGGGCATCAGCTGGCCAGCGCAACACCACACTCAATCCAGCTATTCCCGGTTCAGATGCGTTGGTAGAAGTCATATCGCGCACTAGTTGCTTTTAGTTGTAGGGGTAAAAACCCTGGTTTAAGGATTCGGTCTTTGTGCAGTTGAGCTTTCTGGGTGGAAAAGGGATTTACTTTACTGAAAGTAGTTTTTCCGCCTAAATCATCCATGGGTTGAATCGTGAAACTGTGAGTTGGGTCAGGTTTAAACTGTGCTTCTGTTGTGCGCTGGCTTTGGTCAGGTAAGTACTGAAAAAAGCAACCGCGTTTGCCGAAGTAGTTGATTTGAGCAAAGAGTTGTTCTAACTCCGATAAGCGGTTAGTTTCTCCGCAGCAAATCTTTAACGTTCCCGCCAAATGCACCCACTCCCGAAACACAAAGCCATCCTGCATGGGTACGGTAGGTCTGGTTTTATCCGCTTTATCAGTAGTTTGGTCGTAGTAACGAAATTTATAGCCGTTACGATTTACGACTAATTGTTCAGGAGGTTTGATGTAAATTTGTAAGTCCCGAATCCAGGCAAATTGGCGGTTAATCCAAGTATCAAACTGGGCGCGGTTTAAATGTCCTTGACTTTCTAGCAAAAGTTTTAACAGTGCCATTTTGATGGCATAGGGAGTCGGGACTAAATTAGACCGCGCCGCCATGCTAGTGGCATCAGAACGTTTTAGGGAAAATAAGGTTACGGGTTGATAGGTGACAGTTAGCCAAAAGGGTTTATTGTTCATTGTTGTTGGTTGTTGGTTGTTGGTTGTTGGTTGTTGGTTGGTGGTTGTTGGTTGTTGGTTG
>DNXU01000049.1:13657-17001 GCA_003505715.1 Cyanobacteria bacterium UBA8803
TGGTGGTTTATAGAGAATTTGCCATTGCCATGAACTATGAGTGATGAGCAATGAACGATGAACAATGAACAACCTTACTCAATTGCTTCGGCACGATTGCTCTCCCAAGGTTGGCTTTGCTCAATTAAGACCTGAATCTGTTGCGCAAATTCGGCCATCGTCTCGAAGGGAAAACAATGAATTGTTCCTGCACCGTTGAGATGATTCAAGGTATTGGCAAGGCTCTCAATTTGACGGGTGTAACTCTCTTCTAGAGGACTTACCATTGGTGCGGGACAACGGCGGGTACTAACGGTAATTACTCCGGCAAAGAAATCGGGATGGGGTAGATGAGTATTCCGCTTTGCACCATTGGGTTGCAGGTAGGTGTAGAGTACGCTCTTGAGTAAGGCATCCAGACGTTTTTTCCGTTCGGTAGTATCAATGGTATAGGCAAAGTTATGCGGATTGTAGCCAATACGGAAGGCTTCGATGTTCAAAACTGTGGCATACAAGCCGGAACTGATTTGGACGTTAAAGGGGGTAGGATTATCAATGCCGTATTTGGCATGGAAATAACTTGTAGTTTTGACTTTGGTGGGTAAGCCAACGACAGCACCAAATTCAATGACTGACTCTCGTTTTAAGGTCTGTCCTCCTTTCACTGTGACCATAAATCCTTCTAAGTCACTTAGGGTACAGCACTGGAGGACTCGGCTAGTTTTGGCGGTTAAGTCGGTATCTTTGTCGGTAAAAACTGGCTGTTCTGTTGTCAAGTCATAACCGATGCGGTCGGGATGAAATTGTTGGCCTCCTAATGATAAAGGCAGTTCCTCTTCAATGGCAATGCGGTGCAGGTGTTCCGATTGAATATGTTTGAGCATATCGCCGGATACCCCATTAACATACTCTGGTTCGTCCATACCTTTTTGAATAATATAGTAACGCCGGGTCAGGGATTGATTACCCTCGTTACCTTCGTTGTTCAGGGCGTGTAACTGCCAGGATATTAAACCGCTAACCGAAAGTGAATAAACTGGAAATTGGTTACTATTCATCTTCAGATGCTCCTTTATCTGTTTCTTCGTCTGTACTCAATTCAACTGCCTCAGCTTCCTCGGATTTCTTCCACTTGGCATAACCATAGGCAATAAGCAGGTTAGCGACCAAAACGGTATCAAACTTTTCGACTAATTCAATCAATCGGTCTAAATCTTCCTTCCTAGGCCAGACTCGCATCAGGCGTTTCTCTGTACCGTGCAGCCGTTCGGATAGACGCAAGTTTTCGTGTTCGTACTTGGCGAGAAAATCGGTCACAGCACAGATAAAGTCTTTTTTAGACCCTGACTGACTGCTCAATTGTTGGGCTAAGCCATAATTACGCTGCCAATCGAGTTCGATGAGTCCGTTTTTAGTTTGGACTTTGCCAGCAAATACGGTAGCTTGATTAATGGCTTTAGCGAGCCGCAGAAAGCTGGGGTCTGTCGTAATTTGGCTAAACTCTTTTTGGGTCATAAGATTAAGTCCGAAAACGGAGAATAAACGGGGATGTCTAGCTTTAGGATCAGCTAAACGTTTAATGACATAATCGGCATAACTAACCTGAAAGGGAAAAAATTTACGGATATTGTTGCCTGTGATAAAGTCGCGATAAGCGGCTAATAGTTCGCTATGACCGTCTTCGGTAGAAAGAGAACTAATAACGGCGAGGTGTTCGTTTAAAACAAGCTGATAATCGATTAATTCCTTGGCGTTGCTAGGTTGAATCCAGCCGGGGAGTCCTAGGCTAAAGACTTCTTTAACACCGTACACTTGTCCTTTCTGGCCGAAATGCGTGCCAGTAAAGCCGCTAACGAAGTAGTTGACGGGTTCCCAAATTTCAAATTCGTCTTCGTCTGGGGAATTAGCTTTAGCTTGATGGTAATTCAGGAGAGACTGGCAAAATTTTAAGACTAGTTCGGCATCAAAGCGGGCAACGCCATGACCACTTCCTGGTGGGTTATACTGGCGAAGATGGTCGAGAACTTCGCGGTATTTGGTTAAGGGAATATCTTTGGGTTCTAAGGCAGTGACTCGCCAGTCGTAGGTGCGATCGCTAATTTTGACTCTTTCGGAAACTCCCAGTGTAAATAGTCCATTAGCAATTAACCACAGACTCAGCCAATCTGTCTTTTGAGAGTCGAATTTATTACCATCTGCTTTAACTCGGTTGACTCCTTGGACAGCGGTAGGGAGGTAAACTTTGACGGCACTGGCTGGAGGGGGTAACTGAGATCCAGTTGCTTGTTGGAATAAGTCAGCTACTCTTTCTGACTCTGGCTTTAGTGTTGAGTGGGTATCCTCACTAAAGGCTTGGAGAATAGAGGTAAGTAAAGCACCGTAATTGTCTCGCTGTTCCCATCCTTGCAGCCATAACTCATTATGGTTTTTATCATGGCGCATGGAGGTAAGAATGGCACCATTTTGCGTACTGGGATGGGGAGGTTTGGGCGTATCTTCTCCAGTTTCTCCTCGACCGTGGTTCTGGTATAAATACTCTCGGTAAAGCTTGCGAATTTCTCCCTGTTCGACAACATCGAAAATGGGGGTTTCTGGAGGAAGTTTACTGCGGTCAGTTTTCTGGCCACAGACAGGTGGAAAGGGATTAGCATAGGAGAGTTGGGCAATGGGTTCTAAGTTGACAGGTTTTTTAAATTGGATGCGGTAGTGCGTTCCTTCGTCAATGAGTTGGATTTGTGCGGTTTGTTGAGTTTTCTGGAGAGCATATTCGACTAGGAGTGCTAAACCTAGCATGAGAAATGTATCGGCATAGGTGCCGAATTGTTTGCCCACCAGCAGGCTTTTGATCATCTGGAATGCTGCTCCATTGCTGGAGATTTATCTTAAGTACTATTCTACTCCCCCCTTGGAAGGGGAAACTTCCGAACTGGGGGGAGTGGTGAAGTTGTTGGATACTATATATATGAAGAAAAATTTTTGAGCAAAATTTGAGTAACAAGCTTAGTTGTCTCGACAAGACCAGGCAGTTGGCTTATACTGAGTACAGCGAAAATTTTCGCGAAGCCAAGCGGAAGCTAATTTCCGGGGGGGTTTGCGAAAAACGCCAGAACCTTGATAAATAAATAGTTTGAGCGCTTTCAGTCGCTCAATTAATGAGAATTGCTTTCAATAAGTGAGGCTGAAATGAGGTTAAAAAAGAGGTTTGCGAAAACCCTCTATAGAATCCTCTTTCAGTCAATGTTTCAGACGGCGGTCTTTCCGCTAACCAAATCCCCGTAAGGGGACTGAAACCGATTCAAGCGGCATACAACAACGTGGTCGCTGACCTCTTTCCGCTAACCAAATCCCCGTAAGGGGACTGAAAC
>DNXU01000584.1:0-2087 GCA_003505715.1 Cyanobacteria bacterium UBA8803
GTTTCAGTCCCCTTACGGGGATTTAGTTAACGGAAAGTAAGTCCGCCCACTGAAACATTGACTGAGAGAGGATTCTATAGAGGGTTTTCGCAAACCTCTTTTTTAACCTCATTTCAGCCTCACTTATTGAAACCCATTCTCATTACTTGAGCGACTGAAAACGCTCAAACTATTTATTTGTCAAGGTTCTGGCGTTTTTCGCAAACCCCCCCGGGAATTCGCCCCCGCTTAGCTTCGCGAAAATTCTCGCTGTACTTAGTATAAGCCTACTGCCTGGTCTTGTCGAGACAACTAAAGCTAATTGTACTGCCGGATGCGATCACTTCCCTGGTTCTAGGGGAAACGTGCGATCGAACCGTGATATTTTATGGGGATGGGGAGGAGTGCGATCGCATCCATCACAACTCACTAACAGTCCCCCAACTCTCCAAATCTGGAGCCAGCCGCATCAGCTTGCACAACACCTCGTCATGGAAAAATTCTAGGGGATTTAAGAAAAGAAGGGAAACTCAAAGAGCGCATCACTTTAGCCTTGAGGAGGATGACACCCTCTTCTTAGCTACAAAGAAAACTAAACCAAAGATACTCACTCCCAAGATAGCGCTTGGTTCAGGAACTACGGTTGGCTCACGCTTGCTGATCTTGTAAAGTTTCTGAGCATCTGCAACGTATAGGTTCCCACTCGAATCGAATTCTATCTCACGAGGATAAGCATCAAATCCGCCGAGGAATCCTGTCGCAAAAGTACTAAGCTGACCATTATTTAGTACGTCTATTGTTCCTGGGAGCGGTGTGAAATTCTCAATAACCCCCTGATTAGCAATAAAAAAGCTGTTGGAATCTGGTTGATATTCTAAATCAATTATTCGACCAGGAATGGGACTAAAAAAGTTACTTACGCTGCCTTGCGGGGTAGCTTCTCTAATTATTCCTGGTCGCCCCCCTCGGTTTAAATTATCCCCGATAAATAGTGATTCTCCCTTGAAAGCAACACCAAACGGTCCTTCCAATCCGTCAACAAATGTTGTTACTGCCCCTTCTGGAGATATCTTAGAGACAGTTCCCTTAGTAAAACTAGCCACGAAAACATTATTATTCTGGTCAAAAGCTAGTTCCTCTAGGGTTGGGGGTAAACCACTGGCAAAAGTGCTGACATTCCCATTCTCAAGTCGAAAAACACTCCCGTTGAACAAGCTTCCAAAAACTTGTTCACTTTCATTGATAGCCAGTCCTCCTATAAAACTATTAAAACTGGCAATAGATAACACTTCTCCCGCTGGGGTGATTTTGAGTAAATCGCTATTTTCAGGAAAACTGAAAAAATTTCTGGCTACATAAATGTTACTACTACTATCAATGGCTAAACCGCCTACTTGGACAAGCTCAAATGACCCCGTTGAAATCTCTTCAATTTGATATCCTAACGGGATAATTTGAACAGCTTGTGCTGCATTAGCTCCAATTGCAAAGCTGAGAGAAGCACCAGCGGCAGCAACTGCAATTTTGTGGTAGATGCTAGTCATATCAGAACCCCGTGAACGTCTCTACCCCTTACTTTAGTTCTCATCCAGAGGCTGAATATGAAGAGTTGATGAAGCCAGCCCAGAATTATGTAAAGTAGGGTAAAGCGTAGGGTCTGAGTGGGCGATCGCACCCAGCACCCCATGCCCTCACTTCCCAAACGGTTGCCCCCAGTACTGCCAGCATTCTTTATTGAACATGAAGTGGATGTCTCAGAAATAGTTTAACAATGACTTTCTTACTTTTGATCTGCTGACTCAGCCTGCGTAAACCTGCCTCATCCTGATTAGTCGGTGCGCCCCAAGTCAGTTGTTCGCAGAACTCTTGAGCAATTTCTTTCTTGTAACGAATGACCGCGCTGTTATCAATTCCTACATCTTCGTTACCTAGTGCCAAAGAGGAATGAACTTCATCCTTGGGTAACCGCTGCATTCCAACTAAGAGACGGCAGCAAGCTCCTTCTCCCCCAGCAAATTGCTCGATGAGATCGTCCTCGACAACGCCTCTTACCTTCTTCCTCTTCTTCTTCGTGTCCTTTGCGTCTTCGTGGTTTATTTAAAAGGGGG
>DNXU01000584.1:2095-9884 GCA_003505715.1 Cyanobacteria bacterium UBA8803
GGCAGCGGATTTGGTATAATTCCTTATCCTCTAATCGCGCCGAACTAAAATTTTCAATTCTCCCCAAGAGTAATTTGCTGGTAAGCAGTTTCCAAATTTCCCTGGTATAAACCATGAAACTTATAGTCTTTATAAGGTGCCGGGACTTCTGCAAAACGAGCGAGTACTTGTGCTTGAGTCAGGGACTGTTGCTGCCAGCTTAAAGCTAATCTTTCTAAATTATCAAAATAACCTTTTAAACTTTCTAATCCCCTGCGATCGGTAATTGGCCCATGTCCCGGCAGTACGCGAGCATCGGGATAGTTCGCAATTAACTGAGATAAACTACTTTGCCACTTGCGGATATCGCCATCACTAACATAAGGAATCCGCTGATGAAACAAAATATCCCCTGTAAATAAAACCTTAGCATCGGGAACATAAGCCACCAAATCAGTACCCCCTGAATGGCCCTCAACCTCTGCCAACTGCACTTGGCGATCGCCTAACCAAATCGTACTCTCACTATTGAGAACTAAATTAGGTGGGGTAAGATCGGGATCGCGTTCTTTGTTACGCTCAATCATAAACTCCCGAATTGGCCCTCGTCCCACAATCAATATACCTCTAGCTTTGGCAGCCCGGTTACCTCCGGTATGGTCAAAATGATAATGGGTATTCAAGACATACCGAATTGGCTGATCGGTTAAATCCTCAACCGTTGAGAACAATAAATTTGCTAGTGCTGCATTCTGAAACGGATCGATAACCAGAACACCATCTGTACCAATAACAATCCCGCCATTACAAATTGCAGCATTAGGATTTTGAGGTGGAAAATCCGTACTCGCAATCAGTCCATAGACTCCCGAACCCAACTCCTCCAAAGTCAATCCCGCCGTTTCCAATGTAAGATTCGCGTTTGGTGATGACTGCGCTTGGGAATAACCGTGCCAAGAGATCGCACCCACAAACGTAACCAGCGTGACTAACCACAAGACTATCCAATGCCGTAATCTATTCATCAGCCGTACTTCCTTGCTGCTACATCAATTACATCCGTTACCAAATCCGCTGCCACCATCAAAACTACCATTAACCATTAATACAGCACTCAATCAATTCTTCAACTCCATTAATGGGCCAAATCGGAACCCCTAGGCGATCGCTCACTTCTTCCAAGGTCATATCATCCAAAAACCGCGTATCCTCATATTTAAGCATCACCGCAGGCAGCATAATTCCTTCCCCTAAATCTTGCCCTTCCAATCCCTTGAGCAAATCATGCCCCGTCAACAAGCCAGTTACTGTTATCTCTTGTCCCCAATACTCGCTCCGCAGCGCCACTAGATTTACTTCTAGTCCTTCTACTTGATTAAACTGCTGCACCAACGGCGCAAAAGCATGTTCCACTGCATTCCCCACCACCCAAGTTAATCGGCGAGATGTCTCTAGATGACTTGGTAATATCCGATCGGCAACGTTGTGAAACTGTTGCAAAAAACAGCGAATTGAACCAACACCATTGCCGATTTGCGGGTAATCTTCGTAATGGCATTCTGCTGGTAACTCCTGTTGGGCTATCAAAAACCACTCATCAGCTAGCCAAGCAAAAGTAGATCCAAACTGGCGGTAGAATTGCTTCTGAAGTCCTTGAACTTGCTGGATAACTTCTAGGGCTTTCTCTCGACTGACGGGAATCAACTCATCATCTGCTGGGCGAAAGCGTGTTAATCCCACTGGCACTACTGCTGCTGAAGCAACTGCTGGCACCTCACCTTGGCGGAATTGGGCTAAATCCAGCAGGGTTCGTTCTAAGTAGATGCCATCATTAATCCCTGGACAAACCACCACCTGAGCGTGAATTTGTAAGCGTCGCTTTTGAAACCACTTTAACTGTTCCAGAATTTGCCCAGCGCGTTGATTTTTCAGCAAACGGCTGCGGATCTCAGGTTCGGTAGCATGGATAGAAACATAGAGGGGAGATAGACGCATTTGTTCTATCCTATCCCATTCTTTTTGGGTGAGGTTAGTGAGGGTTAAATAGGACCCATAGAGAAAGCTGAGGCGGTAGTCATCGTCTTTGAGATATAAACTTTGCCTTTTACCAGGGGGTTGCTGGTCAATAAAGCAAAACGGACAGCGGTTATTACACTGAATTAAGCCATCAAATAAGGCGGTATCGAATTCTAGCCCTAAATCCTCATCGCATTCTTTCTCAATTTCTAGCCGATGGGTTTTGCCTTTAGCATCGATAACTTCTAGTTCCAGAATTTCATCCGCACATAAAAACTGATAGTCGATCAGATCGCGAGGACGGGTGCCGTTGATGGAGATAATTGCATCACCAGGTTCAAACCCAATCTCAGCGGCGATGGAGTCTGGTATAACGTGACTAATTAACGCTGGACGAATAGATAATTCACTCATTAGCTTTTGGGGTTATTTTTGTTAGAAATTATAGCGGTTGTTATTGAATGGGGTACAGTCTAGGGATGGAAAACAAGTCACAGCGCAAGAACCATAAAAAAGCTGATGGCTGATAGCTGATTAGCTCGCTGCTAAGTAGGTGGTCATAAATATTTGCCATTGAGTCAAGGCAGAAGGCAAAGGACAGAGGAAGGCTCCAGGGCAAAGAGCGGACTTCGGCGTCAGGCTTCGTGCCGAAGTCCGAACGCTGATCTCACGCCGAAGTCCGAACGCAGGCTCCAGGGCACAAGGAATAAGAACAATCGGGCGTGCTGGTGTACGCAGTCCATAATGACTGTTGGCGCAATATAACTTAATACTGGAAAGCACGATTATGTTATAGGTTGGGCTTGGCTCAGGTTCAATGATTTGGTAGAACTTCAGGGCTGTTTCTGGATAATTTACCCAGACTGACCCGTTATAATTATGTCGGAATTAAAGACGACTCTGTTTACTTAATTTTACAAACTTCCTAATAAGCTTAAGTTATTATAAAACAAGTTAACCTGCCCCAATCAAGCGCATTGATGCCTAAAGGATCGGAGAATAACTTTCTAAATTCCTAGGGAAATATTCACAATTAACAAAAGTGAATTAATGAAAATCTAGAGAAAATAGCTATCAATCCCTACCAGTCGTCTGGAGAAAGTTTAAAAATTAATAGACAGCTAACTACATGTCAGAAAACTACGTAACCTTAGATGCCAAAACTTACGAATCACTGATGGGTGAGCTGGGAACCCTGCGCCACCGAGTTGCTCAACTGGAGTCAGAGTTCATCCCTGAATCAGTTCAAGTGGTGCGACAGAAGACACTTTTGGCTGTAGTTACTAAAATTCGGGAATCCCTGAATTTAGAGAGCCTCTTAAACGTAACTGCAACCCAAGTCCGCCAACTACTCAATGCTGACCGAGCGGGACTTTTTCGTTTTTATCCTAACTCGGATGGGCACAAGGGTGAATTTGTCTGTGAGGATGTGCTACCTCCTTATAACTCAGTTATGGCGGCACAGGTTCGCGATAGTTTGGGGCAGGGCGAACAGTACGCTATTGACTATCATAAAGGTCAGCTACAGGTGATTGCTAACATTGAGCAACCGGGACTGAGCGATCGCCAAATCGAACTGCTCTGTCGCTGGCAAGTAAAAGCTAGTATCGTCATCCCTGTAGTCAAAGCAAATGAACCTTGGGGACTGCTGTTCGTTCATCAATGTTCGAGTCCGCGTCAATGGCAACCAGATGAGATTGATAGCCTTCGTCAAATTGCCCTGCATTTTGGGGTCGCTTTGCAACAAGCAGAATCCCTAGGGCAACTGCGGAAGCAATCAGAACAACTAACTAAAACTGTAGACCGCGAAAAGGCGATCGCCGCCATTATTGACAAAATTAGGCGATCGCTGGACTTAGATACCATTTTCCAAACGACTGCTCAAGAAGTGCGGCACCTGATCAAAGCGGATCGGGTGGCAATCTATCGCTTTAATCCCGATTGGCGGGGTGAATTTGTGGTAGATTCAGTAGCCCCGGGCTGGGTGTCCCTGCTCCAAAAGCAGCAGTATAATCCCGAGCTATGCCAAAACCTCAGCAAATGTACCCTGAAATCCTTAGCCATACCCCCCCTTGGGGAAATCATACCTGATGTAACAGGCGGCCAATACAGTCGTGGTGAGTTGTTCCGGGTAGTTGATGATATTTACCAGGCGGGATTTTCGCCTTGTTACCTGAACGTGCTAAAGAGTTATCAAGCGAGAGCTTATGCGATCGTGGCGATTTATCACGGTCAAACCCTCTGGGGATTGCTAGCTGCTTATCAGAATTCTGGGCCGCGACATTGGGAAGATAGCGACGTGAACTTCCTAGTTCAGATTGGCACTCAACTGGGAGTGGCACTCCAACAAGCGGCATTATTAGAACGAGCCGAGCAATACTCCACCGAACTCCAGACGGCTTTAGCCGATGAATTGCAAAAACGAGCCGATCGCTTAGTCCTAGAAGCTGAACAAGAACGAGCCGTGGCTAGGGTGATCGATAAGATTCGGCAAACCTTAGACTTGAACACGATTTTCCAGACAGCTGCCAGTGAGGTACGCAAACTTCTAGACATCGAGCGAGTGACGATTTATAAATTCCGCGATGACTATTTTGGTGACTTTGTCTTTGAATCGGAATCCGGAGGATGGCCGCCCCTAGTCGGCAGTGCTTGGGAAGACCACTATTTGCAGGAAAATCAAGGGGGGCGATTCCGCCACAACGAACCGTTTGTCGTCGATGATGTTTACCATGCTGGTCTAACCGATTGCCACGTTCGAGCCTTGGAATACTTTGGCGTGAAATCTTGCGCGGTAGTGGCGATTTTCCAAGGCGAGAAGTTGTGGGGATTGCTCAGTGCCTTTCAACACAGCACCCCTCGGCACTGGCAAGAGGGTGAAGTCAATTGGTTGACTCGAATTGCTAACCAGTTAGAGGTGGCTCTCCAGCAGTCCGATTACTTGCAACAAATTCAAGCTCAAGCCAAGCAACAGGAAAAAGCCGCCCAACAGGAGCGAGCCTTAGCGCGAGTGATTGAAAGAATTCGGCAAACCCTGGATATTGATACCATCTTCAGTGCCACCACTCAAGAAGTGCGCAAAATCCTCAACTGCGATCGCGTCTCCGTTTATCGGTTCTTTCCCGATTGGAGTGGGGAGGTTGTATCCGAGTCCGTTGCCGAAGGTGGTGCGCCTTTAGTGGGGTCTATCTGGCTAGATAAGGATTTAAGAAAAACCCAAGGGGGTCAGTATCGCTACGGGGAAAATGCTGTAGTTGATGATATCTACTTAGTCAGCCACACCAAATCTCAGATTAACTCGTTAGAGCGGTTTCAAATTAAAGCCTATGTGATGGTGCCAGTTTTTGTCGGGGAAAAGCTCTGGGGATTACTCGGTGCCTACCAAAACACCAACTCCCGCCACTGGGAACCCGGAGAAATTAGCTTGCTCGAACAAATTGCCTCTCAATTGGGGGTTGCTTGGCAACAAGCGAAACTACTCGCCAAGACCAAAAAGCAAGCCAGGGAACTGGAAACGACTCTCGCCGACTTAAATGCGATCGTTGATAATTTAGCAGATGGGCTATTGGTAGCAGATGTCAAAGGTCAAATTACTCGGTTTAACCCAGCATTATTAGAAATGTTTGGCTTGGACGATGCCGACCTCAAGACTCAAAACTTATCCGATATTTTCCCAGCTGAATTGGCTCAACTATTAACCCAAACCCGATTGTACCAGCGAGACGTTGCCGTGGCTGAGGTAGAACTAGCTAATGGTCGCATCGGTCAAGCGTCAGCCACGAGCATTTGCAAAGCAGCACAGGCAGATGAAGCAGATTCACGGCAGTGTCTGGGAACGGTGATTTTGATTCGAGATGTGACCGCAGAACGAGAAGTAGACCGGATGAAAACCGACTTCTTAGCTACAGTCTCTCACGAACTGCGCACGCCACTAACTTCGGTCTTAGGTTTTGCCTCCATTATTCAAGACCACTTAGAGGAGAGTATTTTGCCAGCCATTCCCACCGAAGACCGCAGAACGCAGAATGTCTTAAAGAGGGTGGGAGAAAATGTCAATATCATCGTGTCGGAAGCAGAGCGATTGACCGCCCTCATTAACGATGTTTTAGATATTGCCAAAATGGAAGCAGGGCGGGTGGAATGGAACATGCAAGCCACTGATCCTTTGGAAATTCTGGAACGGGGGATGGCAGCAACCTCATCCCTATTTGCCAAAAATGGATTGACCTTAATCAAAGAGTTGCCGACAGAACTGCCAGAGGTGATGGTAGATTGCGATCGCATCATTCAAGTGGTGATTAATCTCCTCTCCAATGCCGTGAAATTCACCACAACAGGTTCGGTAACCTGTCGAGCCAGGGTAGAGGAGGATGAGCTGCGGATTGATATTATCGATACGGGGATTGGTATTGCCGTCGATGACCAGAGCAAAGTCTTTGATAAATTTAAGCAAGTGGGAGATATCTTAACCGATAAACCCAAAGGCACGGGTTTGGGGTTGCCCATCTGCAAACAAATTGTAGAGCGTCATGGTGGCCGCATCTGGGTAGAAAGCCAGCTAGGTAAAGGCAGTACCTTTTCTTTTACCCTCCCCCTCAGTACGAATGAGGCTCAAAACGTCAATTTCGATCCCCTAGTTCGGCAAGTCAAGGAAGACTTACCCGCACCTCTCCCAGCAACTCCTCAAGAACATAAAACCATTCTCGTGGTTGATGATGATGCTCATATCCGGGAATTACTCAGGCAGTCTCTGGTAGAGGAAGGATACGAGGTTACCGAAGCTGTTAATGGCATGGAGGCCATTACTCAAGCTAAAGCAATCCATCCCGATCTAATTATTCTGGATGTAATGATGCCCCAGATTAACGGGTTTGATGTAGCAGCCGTCCTCAAAAATGACCCCCAAACGATGAATATCCCAATTATCATCCTTTCGCTGCTGGAGGATAAACAGAGAGGGTATCGAGTGGGCATCGACCGCTACTTGACCAAACCGATCAACCGCTCGGAACTGGTAAAAAAAATTGGCTTACTGCTCAAGCAAGGCAGATCTTATAAGAAGGTTTTGGTGGTGGATAAGAATGCCTCAACCCTCAAAACCTTATCAGATGTNNGGCGTCACGCCGTCACAGTCACGGCAATCCGCGCTGCTGCCGATGCGGCGATCGCGGCGTCTCCCAAGGATACGGCGTTGTGGAAGCATCGGATGGGCAGGATGGTATTGACAAGGCTCTATCCATCAAACCCGATCTGATCATTATCGATTCGGTGTTATCTCAGGAATACGATCTGGTGAAAACCTTACGCTTTGCTAAGGGCTTGGAAAATGTCTCGTTAATTTTTCTAGGCGATCGAATCGAGGAGGGTGCTGGCAGTAGGAGATCTTAGGAAGAGAGTATGACCCAAAAAGTTTTAGTTGCAGATGATGAACCCAACATTTTACTTCTGATGGAGCAGGCTTTGGAAAAGCTCCAATATGAGTATGATGTGGAATTACTGGTGGCCAAAAATGGAGTTGAGGCGCTAGAAATCATCAAACAGGAAAAACCCAATCTGGTGTTCCTGGATATCATGATGCCCAAAATGAGTGGATTAGAGGTTTGTAAAGCGGTTAAGAACGAACTGGGTTGGCAAGATGTTTATATTATCCTGTTAACGGCTAAGGGGCAAGAATTAGATAAACAAAATGGCATGGCTGTAGGGGCAAATTTGTACATGACTAAGCCCTTTCGACCTAAGGATGTGCTGAGCAAATCGAGAGAGATATTGGGATTGAGGGATGAGGGATGAGGGA